>DASUNK010000119.1:0-3657 GCA_036277195.1 Longimicrobiaceae bacterium
CAGCGAGTGCGCCAGCACCGCGCCCGCCAGCAGGGCGTTGAGCGCCAGCCCGCCGAAGCGCTCCTCGCCCACCCACAGGCGCACGAAGCTGGGGTTGAAGGCGAGCACCGCGCACGCCACCGCGCCGGAGCCGAGCAGCACCAGCCGCAGCAGCGAGACCACCACCTCGCGCACCCGCTCGGGGCGCTCCTCGCCCTTGAGCTGCGCCAGCCCCACCAGCCCGGCGTCGGGGAGCTGCCAGCTCATCTGCATGGCCACCTCGCCGAGCTTGGCGGTGACGGCGAAGACCACCGCCGCCTCCGGACCGGCCACCGAGAGCACCACCAGCGTGTTGCTGGCGGCCACCATCCGCCACCCGAGCGCGGCCGTCCACGAGCCGAAGCCCTGCACGGTGATCATCCGCAGCAGCGCCAGCGGCGGGCGGCGCCAGTGCAGCAGGTCGGGCGCCGTCTTCCGCAGGCGGAAGACGCTCACCACCCCCACGAACACCCCCGGCACGGCGGCGGCCGCGGCCAGCGCGTACAGCCCGTATCCCCCGAGGAGAAGTCCCACCACCAGCGCCACGTTCAGCGCCACCTGCGCCACGGACATGGCCCCGGCGAACACCACGTCCTGCAGCCCGATGAGCACCGAGTAGCACGCGCGCACCGGGTAGGCCAGCGCCATCCCGGCCACCACCACCGCCAGCGGGCCGGCCACGGTGTCGCGCTGGGCCGCGCTGACGCCGGTGATCCACGGCGCCAGCGCCAGCAGCGCCGCCGCCAGCAGGGCGAAGGCGAGCGCCGCGGCGGCGCCCAGCGTCACCCCGCCGGAGAGGAGGGAGCGCATCCGCTCGCGGTCGCCGCGGCCGTCGCTCTCGGCCACCAGCCAGGGGAGGACGTTGAGCACCCCCAGGTCCACCATGGCGCTGTAGGCCAGCAGCTCGCCGAAGCCGAGCCAGAGGCCGTACGCCTCGCTCCCCACGCTGCGCAGGATGAACGGCACCAGCACGATGCCGGAGACGAACGCCAGCGCGAACTGCAGGTAGCCGAAGGCGGCGCTGATGCCGGCCCTGCGCGTGCGGCTCACGCGGCCCCGCGCCCCGGACGGGCGAAGCGGAGCGCCTGGCGGAGGGTGGCGGCCCACCCGGCGGGGGTGGCGCGCCGCGGCCACCACTGCCGCCGGCGCGCGGCGTCGGCGGCCACCGCAGCTCCCCAGCGCTCCCAGAAGAGGCGGGCGTTGCGCAGCGCCACCGCCTCGCGCCGCGCGGAGGGGGTGCGCCCCAGCGTGGCGCTGAGGGCGTGCGCGTAGGCGCCGTCGCGCTCGTAGCCGTGCGCGGCCACCTTCCACCCCGCGCGGCGGATGCGGTACGCCAGGTCCGACTCGTCCCACTCGGTGGGGCGGAAGGCCTCGTCCAGCGCGCCGACCGCCTCCACGCACGCCTTGCGCACCACCCAGGGGCGGACCACGGCGTCCACCTCGTGCAGCGCAGCCCAGTTGAGCGGCGCGGGGCCGATGGTGCTCTGCACGCGCCGCCAGCCGATGCTCTCCTCGAAGCTCTCCGGCGGCCCCGCGGCGGGCGAGAGGGTGAGGCCGCGGCTCAGGCAGAGCATGCCGATCTCGGGGTAGGCGCGGAAGGTGGCGACCAGCTCCGGGACCAGCCACCCGGCGTGGAGGAACATGTCGTCGTGCCAGCTGAGGACGAGCGGGGCGCGCGCCTCGGCCAGGCCGCGGTTGGTGCACGCCAGCTCGTGCGCGTCGTCCTCGTGCACGGGGCGGAGGACGCGGCGTCCCCACTCGGTGGCCGCCAGCCCGGCCAGGTGCTCGCGGGTGCCGTCGGTGCAGCCGTCCTCCACCACCACCAGCTCCACCGGCTGGTCCGCGGCATGCTCGCGCCAGCCGTCGAGGCACCGCCGCAGCAGCGGCAGGTTGTCGTGCGTGGCGATGACGACGGTGAGCTCGGGGCGGGTCACGGGTTGCGCGCGTAGGCCTGGAGGTGGAGCGCCAGCGGCGAGCGCGCGCCCCCGGGGAGCGCGCGGCCCAGGCGGTAGGCGGCCAGGCGCACGGCGTTGGCGAGCGTGTTCGCCGGGGGAAGCTCGGGCGCGGCCACCTCCACCCGCGCGTCCGCGAAGCCGGCCCGCTCCAGCGCCAGCCGGAGCGAGCCGGGGGTGAAGTGGTTCACGTGCACCAGGTTGTCCGCCACCGTGGCCCGGTAGCCGCGGAAGAGGCGCGCCCGCAGCGTCTCCTTGCGCAGCTGGGCGCGCCCGTGCGGCACCTTCACCGCGATCCACCCCCCCGGCTCCAGCACCGCGCGCGCCGCCTCCAGCACCGGCACCGGCTCGGGGATGTGCTCCAGCACGTCGATCAGCGTCACCGCCGCCCAGCGCCGCTCCCTCGCGGAGAGGGCGCGCGCGTCGCGGCGGTTCACCGGCAGCCCCGTGGCCAGCACGGCGAAGCGGGCGGTGTACGGGTTGAGCTCCACCCCCTCCGCCGTCCATCCCGACTGCGCGGCGAGGTGGATCAGCCGTCCCACGTGCGCGCCCAGGTCCAGGAGCGTGCGCCCCGCCGTCCGCCGCGCCAGCCCCGCCAGCACGGAGCGGAAGATCAGGTCCTTGTAGCCGGAGGCAAACTCGCGCTCCATCCACTCGTCCGACCAGCGCTGGTCGTACATCCGCCCGAAGAAGTCCGGGAGCGCGGGGAGCGCCTCGGGCTGCCCGAAGCCGCACCCGCCGCAGCGGACCAGCCGCACCGTGGCGCCGGTGTAGGCGGCCAGCGCCGGGTCCTGCCGCGCGTACTCGGAAAGCTCGAAGACGGCGGTGTGCACCGGCCGCAGCGCCGTGCCGCCGCACACCCAGCACGACCGCACGGGGGTGAACCCGGCGTGCCCCGCGCCCGTGGAAGCGTCCATGATGGCGGCCAAAGCTACGCCGCGCCCTCGAGGATGTCCACGATCCGCGCCGCCATGCGGTCCCAGCTCCACGCCCGCAGCTCGTCGGAGAGCGCGAGCACGGCCGATCGGTATCTCCCGGGATCCGCGAGCACGTCCCGCAGCCGGTCCCGCAGCTCCGCCGCGTCGTCGGGGTCCGCCAGCAGCAGGGGATGAAGGGATGCGGGGTAGCGCTCCGCCACGCCGGCATCGGCGCTCACCAGCGCGGGGAGCCCGCAGCAGAGCGCCTCCTGCACCGCCAGCCCGTACGCCTCGTAGCGGGTGGGCGATACCAGCAGGTCGGCCGCGCGGAGCACCTCGCGCACGTCGCCGCGGAAGCCGAGGAAGCGGATGCCGCCGAGCCCCTCCGCCGCGGCACGCGCCCGCCACGCCGGCAGCTCGCTCCCCGTCCCCACCACCAGCAGCACCGGCGCACTTCGCACTTCGCACTTCGCACTTCGCACTTCCGTCCAGGCGCGGAAGAGGGTATCGAACCCCTTCCGCCGGTCGCCGAGCGCGCCCACGAAGACGGCCACGGAGGTGTCGCCCTCCACCCCGAGCGCGGCGCGCGCCGCCGCCCGCTCCTCCGGAGACGGGGGGCGGAAGCGCTCCGGGTCCGTGCCGTAGTAGACGGCGTGCACCCGCTCCGGCGCGGCGCCGAGCCGCTCCACGGCGTCGCGGCCGGTGCGGCGGGAGTTGGCGATCACCACGCGCGCCCGGCGCACCGCGGCGCGCTCGTCGGCCAGCGCGCG
>DASUNK010000120.1:0-12117 GCA_036277195.1 Longimicrobiaceae bacterium
CCGCCCGGCGGCTGGAGCGCGAGCTGGCCCGCACCCGCGCCGAGCTGCGCGAGCTGAGCGGCATCGGGATGGCGCTGATGACCGAGCGCGACCCGGACCGGCTGCTGGAGCAGATCGTGGCCAAGGCGCGCCAGCTCACCGGGAGCGACGCGGGGAGCCTGTACCTGGCCGAGCCGGGCGACGACGGCGCCGCGCGCCTGCGCTTCAAGCTCTCGCAGAACGCCTCGCTCCCGGACCTGCCGCTGGTCTCCTTCACCCTGCCGATGGACCGCGCCTCGCTGGCCGGGCACGCCGCCGTCACCTGCCAGACGCTGCGGGTGGACGACGCCTACCACCTCCCGGCAGACGCGCCCTACACCTTCAACCGCTCCTTCGACGAGCACTCCGGCTACCGCACCCGCTCGCTGCTGGTGGTGCCGATGATCGACCACGCCGGCCACGTGGTGGGGGTGCTGCAGCTCATCAACCGCAAGGACGACCCGGCGGCCCGCATCACCAGCGAGGAGGCGGCGGAGCGGCACGTGCTCCCCTACGGCGACCGCGAGCTGGAGCTGGTGCAGGCGCTGGCGGGGCAGGCCGCCGTCTCCATCGAGAACTCGCACCTCTACCGGCAGATCGAGGAGCTGTTCGAGAGCTTCGTCAAGGCGGCGGTGATCGCGGTGGACCAGCGCGACCCCACCACCTCGGGGCACAGCGTGCGGGTGGCCACCCTCACCTGCGACCTGGCGGAAACCCTGCAGCGCCGCGGCGCCGGGCCGTACCGCAACGTGCGCTTCACCGGCGAGCAGATGCGCGAGCTGCGCTACGCCGCCCTCCTGCACGACTTCGGCAAGGTGGGGGTGCGCGAGGAGGTGCTGGTGAAGGCCAAGAAGCTCCCCGCCCTCCTGCTGGAGCGGGTGCTCTCCCGCTTCGACCTCATCCGCCGCACCATCGAGCTGGAGCACCACCGCTGGCGGGCCGACCAGCTGGAGCGCGGCCGCTCCGTGGTGGGGCTGGAGGACGAGCTGCTGCGGCGGCTGGCGGAGCTGGACCGGGTGCGCGCCGTGGTGCTGGCGGCCAACGAGCCCACCGTCCTCCCCGAGGCCGCCGCCGCCGAGCTGGAGGAGGTGCGCCGCCTCACCTTCGCCGGGCCCGCGGGCGAGCCGCTCCCCTACGTCACCGACGAGGAGCTGCGCTTCCTGCGCATCCCCAAGGGGAGCCTGGACGACGGGGAGCGCCGCGAGATCGAGAGCCACGTGGAGCAGACCTACCGCTTCCTCACCCAGATCCCCTGGACGGGCGACCTGGCCAACGTGGCCGAGATCGCCTACGGCCACCACGAGAAGCTGAACGGCCGCGGCTACCCGCGCGGCGTGGGCGGCGAGCAGATCCCCCTGCAGACGCGCATCATGACGGTGGCGGACATCTTCGACGCCCTCACCGCCTCGGACCGGCCGTACAAGCGCGCCCTCCCGCCCGAGCGCGCGCTCGACATCCTCAACCTGGAAGCGGGCGAGGGGCTGCTCGACCCCGCGCTGGTGGAGACGCTGGTGGAGAGCGGCGTGTACCGGCGGGTGCTCGAGGTGGACTGGAAGGAGCTGTAGCCCCGGTGCGGCGCCGCTTCTCCCCCGCGACGCTCCCCGAGCCGCGCCGCGTCCTCTCCTGGATCTACCTGGGACGCGTCATCCTGGCCGTGGCCATCTTCGTGGCCGCCGTCTGGGCGTGGCGCGGCGCCCCCGCCGCCACCACCCTCGCCGCCACCCTCCTGCTGGTGGCCGCGCTCGCCTCCGCCGCCGCCTCGGCCTGGCACACCCACGTGGCGGGCCACCGCCCCGGGCGCACCTTCCTCTACGCCCAGGCCGTCTTCGACACGGGGATGGTCACCGCCATCGTCTACCTCACCGGCGGCAAGGAGAGCAACTTCGCCGCCCTCTTCGTGCTGGTGATCGTGGCCGCGGGCGTCCTCCTCCCCATCCTGGGCGGGATCCTGGTGGGGGTGCTGGCCAGCGTGCTCTACTTCGCGGTGGTGGCGCTGGGCGGGGGGATGGACGCCGGGGTGCTCCTGCAGATCGGGCTCTTCGCCACGGTGGCGCTGGTCACCGGCTACCTGGGCGACCGGCTGCGGCAGACCGGCGCCGAGCTGGGCGAGGTGGAGACCGAGCTCCGCCTGCTGCGCCTCGACACCGACGACATCCTGGGCGGCATCGCCAGCGGCGTGCTCACCGTGGACGGCGAGGGGCGGCTGGCCTACGTGAACCGCGCCGCCATGGACCTGCTGGGGGTGGAGGCGCACGCGTGGATGGGGCGCCCGGTGCTGGCGCAGCTGGACGGCGTGGCCCCCGGGCTCGGCGCCGCCATCGCCCGCACCGCCGAGACGCGCGAGCCGATCCGGCGGCACGAGACGGGCGAGACCCCGGAGGGGATGGTGCTGGGGGTGAGCACCACCGTGCTCCTGCGCGGCGAGGGCGGGCCCAGCGTCACCGCCATCTTCCAGGACATCACCGAGCGCAAGCGGCTGGAGGCGCTGCGCCGCCGCGCCGAGCGGCTGGAGGCGGTGGCCGAGCTCTCCGCCTCGCTGGCGCACGAGATCAAGAACCCGCTGGCCTCCATCCGCAGCGCGGTGGAGCAGCTCACCGGCGACGGGGTGGACGCCGAGGACCGCCAGGTGCTCCAGGCGCTGGTGGTGCGCGAGAGCGACCGGCTGTCGCGCCTCCTCACCGAGTTCCTGGACTTCGCCCGGGTGCGGGTGCGCGCCCCGGGGCCGCTCCCGATGGCGCTGCTGGTGCGCAACGCGGTGGAGCTGGCCTCCGCCCACCCCGAGGCCGAGGGGCAGGCGCTGGCGCTCGACTTCGGGCCGGGCGCCGCCGAGGCGTGCGTGCAGGGCGACGAGGACCTGCTCCACCGCGCCGTGCTCAACCTGGTGCTCAACGCCGTGCAGTGGGCGGGGCCGGGGGGGAAGGTGGAGGTGGCGGTGGAGCTGCGCGAGTCCGAGATTCTCTCCCCGGCCCTGGCCAGCACCCGCGCCGTGCGCATCCGCGTCTCCGACACCGGCCCGGGCGTCCCCGCCGGCTCGGTGGAGCACGTCTTCGACCCGTTCTTCACCCTCCGCCCCGGCGGCACCGGGCTGGGGCTCGCCATGGTGCAGCGCGCGGCCGAGGCGCACGGCGGGGCGGTGTTCGTCGACGAGCCGCGCGGCCCCGGCTGGGGCGCCACCTTCACCCTCTACCTGCCGGCGCTCCCCGCCGGCGGGGCCGACGCGGAAGGACCGAACCCGTGAGCCAGCCCCGCATCCTCCTCATCGACGACGAGACGGCCATCCTCGACACGCTGCGCATCCTCCTCCGCCGCGAGGGCTTCCAGGTGGAGACGGCGGTGGGCGGGCAGCAGGGGATCGACCGCATGGCCGAGGTGCGCCCCGACGTGGTGCTCTCCGACGTGCGCATGCCCGGGGTGGGCGGGCTGGAGGTGCTGCTGGCGGCCAAGGAGCTGGACCGGGCCCTCCCCGTCATCCTGATGACCGCGCAGGCCTCGCTGCAGACGGCCATCCGCGCGGTCAACGAGGGGGCGTTCTACTACATCCAGAAGCCCTTCGCCAACGACGAGCTGGTGGCCATCTGCCGGCGCGCCGCCGAGAGCCGCAAGCTCAAGCAGGAGAACCAGGCGCTCAAGACCGAGATCCGCCGGCGCGACCGCTCGGACGCGGCGCGGCCGATCGGCAAGAGCCGCCCGTTCGTCGAGGTGCTGAAGATGGCCGAGACGGTCGGCCCCTCGGACTCCACCGTGCTCATCTCCGGCGAGTCGGGGACGGGGAAGGAGGTGCTGGCCCGCTACCTCCACGAGCTCTCCACCCGGGCGGACGGGCCCTTCGTCTCCATCAACTGCGGCGCCCTCCCCGAGAACCTGCTGGAGAGCGAATTGTTCGGGCACGTGCGCGGCTCCTTCACCGGCGCGGTGCGCGACAAGCAGGGGCTCTTCGTGGCGGCCAAGGGGGGGAGCTTCTTCCTGGACGAGGTGGGGGAGATGACCCCCGCCACCCAGGTCAAGCTGCTGCGCGTGCTGCAGGAGCGCGAGGTGATCCCGGTGGGGGCCACCGAGCCGGTGGCGGTGGACGTGCGCATCATCGCCGCCACCAACCGCGACCTGGACGAGGAGATCCGCCGCGGCGGCTTCCGCAGCGACCTCTTCTACCGGCTGAACGTGATCACCCTGCACCTGCCGCCGCTGCGCGACCGGCCGGACGACGTGCCGCTGCTGGCGGAGCGCTTCCTGGAGAAGAGCGCGGCGGCGCGGGGGCGCACCGCGCTGAAGCTGGAGGAGGAGACGCTGGCGGTGCTGCAGTCGTACGACTGGCCGGGGAACGTGCGCGAGCTGGAGAACGCGCTGGAGCGGGCGGCGGTGCTGACGGCGGAGGGGGAGATCCCGCCGTCGGCGCTCCCGGCGCGGATCACGCAGCGGGCGCCGCAGCCGCTGGTGCAGGCCAGCCTCCCGCCGAACCCCACGCTGGAGATCATCGAGCGGGCGTACATCCACTGGGTGCTGCACGCGGAGGGGGGGAACAAGACGAAGGCGGCGGAGGTGCTGGGGATCGACCCCTCCACCCTCTACCGCAAGCTGCTGCGCTACGGGATGGAGCAGTAGGGCGCGGGGAGGCCCCCACCCGGCTCGCTTGGGCTCGCCACCCTCCCCCGGGGGAGGGTTGTTCGACGGGCCCCGGCGCCGTCATCCGGATTGAGGTGCTGGTGAAGCCTCGCGCGGTTTGCGAGGCTTTCCGTCGTCGTAGCCGCGGCTTCAGCCGCCCCCCTGCGCAGGGGGTGCCGGCGTGGCGCCCCCGCGGTACGGAACCTGCCCTCCCTCGTCCGGACGCGGTGGGGCTCTGCCCCGTCCGCACCCGCGGACGCGCACGGAGGGAGGGGAGCATGCGGATCCTGGTCGCCGACGACGAGGCCGCCAGCGCGCAGGGCCTCAAGGCGCTCCTGGAGCTCATCGGCCACCACGTGGTGGGCCCCGCCGCCGACGGCGACGAGGCCGTGCGCCTCGCCGGGCGCGAGCACCCCGACCTCGCCATCCTCGACATCGACATGCCCCGCGTCTCCGGGCTCGAGGCCGTGGTGCGCATCACCCGCATCCGCCCGATCCCGGTGATCCTCCTCACCGGGCACAGCTCCCCCGAGTACGTGGACCGCGCCGCCGAGCTGCCGGTGTTCAACTACCTCACCAAGCCCGCCGGCGCCGACCGGCTGGTCCCCGCCATCCGCCTGGCCCGCGCCCGCTTCGACGAGTGGTCGGCGCTGCACGGCGAGGTGGGCGAGCTGCGCCACCGCATCGAGGACCGCAAGCTGGTGGAGCGCGCCAAGGGGATCCTGATGAAGGCCCGCGGCATCGGCGAGGCCGAGGCGTACCGCCTCCTCCAGCGCGAGAGCCAGCAGCGCAGCCGCTCCATGGCCGAGGTGGCGCGCAGCGTCATCGCCGCGGAGGGGCTCCTCACCCGCGCGGCGAGCTGAGCCGCCCCGTCCGCCGGCTGGAGCTGGTCCCCGCCGGCGGGTTCGCCGCGGCCTCCCTCCCCGCGCTGGGGCGCGCCCTCGACCGCCGCTTCGGCACCCGCTCGCGCCTGGGCGAGCCGCTGGCGCTCGACCCCGCCTGGCGCTCACCCGAGCACGGCCGCTTCCTCTCCTCGCCCCTGGTGGACGCGCTGCTGGCGCGCCTCGACGCGCGCGGGCTCGACCACGCCACCCACTGGGCGCTGGCCGTCACCGGGGCGGAGCTCTGCGCCCCGGGGCACCCCTCCGTCTTCGGCGAGGCCACCGTGGCGGGCTGCTGCGCGGTGGTGAGCACGGCCCGCCTGGGCGCCGGCACGGCGACATTGCACCGCCGCCTGCTCACCGAGGCGGTGCACGAGCTGGGGCACGTGGCGGGGCTGGAGCATTGCGCGGCAACGACTTGCGTCATGTACCCCTCGCTCGACATTGCGGACACGGACCGCAAAGGCAGCCACTTCTGCAAGCGGTGCCGCGAAGCGCTCTCGCATGCCTTGCCGCACGCAAGCCTTGATCCGGCGCGGGCATGCGATTAGCTTTGGCCCGTCCGCGCTGGACAGACGGGTCCGCACCCTTCCCACACATTGCAACCTCATCCTCAAGACGAGTGCGCTCATAGAGGACGCATGGCAACCGAATCGCTCCGGTCGCAGCGGCGCGCGTACGTGGAGTGGGTCGAAGCGCAGATCGAGAACTACAAGGAAACCATCCCCCGCTCGCAGCTGCTGAGCATTGCGGACGAGGTGGTGGCCGAGCTGCGCGTCACGCGTGGGGGGCAATACCAGCTCACCGAGATGCTGATGTGGGGCGCAATGGACCGGCGGCTGTTCCGGATGCTGAAGCTCCCCGGCTACCGCGCCTGGTGCGAGCTGCGCCGCCGGGCCGAGGCGTCGCTCATCCCGGACTCGCTCACCCCGCCCGAGCCGCCGCCGGCCAGGGTGCCGGCGCTGGCGCTGGCCCCCGCGCGCGCGCCGGCCGTGTCGTTCGAACACGTCGCGGTGGCTACAATTTGACACACTCCCGCGCGCGGCGCCCCGGCCGCGTGCGTGCAAGTGGCTGGGGCGAAACAGCTTGAGGTTGGACGCCGCTCGGTACGGTGCGTGCAGGCACCCTGCCGGGCGCTTCGACTTTCTCCCGCCCGACGACCGTTCACGCGAGCCCACCCCGACCATGCGCGACGACGACAGCCCGGCGGCCGACGGCCCGGCCGAAGGTGCAGGAGCGGTGGGGATCGTGGTGCAGGGCGGCCCGGTGGCGCCGAGCCGCCCGCTCACCGAGGCGTTCGTCTGGGGGCGCGAGCTGCTGCCGGCGCCCTCGCTCCCCTTCGGGCGGTGGAAGGCCGCGGTCCGCGCCGCCTGACCGCGCCGCGACCGGCGCAACGAGAGAGGCACCCGGGACGCTGCGTCCCGGGTGCCTCTCGCCGTTCTGCCTCCGAGCCCTACACCGCGTCGGAGAGCGAGGTGAAGGTGAAGTCGCGCGCCTTCACCGGCGGCACGATGACGGTGTTGTTGAAGTTGCCGTCCTCCGAGGCGCTCACCCGCACCGGGCGTCCCAGCGCCTCGATGCTGTTGAGCAGGAAGATCGGCGACTCGTTCCAGCGCAGGTTCTTCACCGCCGTGGTGATGCGCCCGTTCTCGATCAGGAAGGTGCCGTCGCGCGTGAGCCCGGTGAAGAGGATGGTGCGCGGGTCCACCGAGCGGATGTACCAGAGGCGCGTCACCAGCAGCCCGCGCTCCGTGCTCTCGATCATCTGCTCGATGGTGGCGTCGCCGCCGCTCATGGAGTAGCCGCTCACGAAGCCGGTGGGCTGGCGGTTGTTCCGCTGCGCCCAGAAGCGGTTGTACACCAGGTTCTTCACCACCCCGTTCTCGATCCACACCTCGCGCCGGTTGGGGAGCCCCTGGAAGTCGAAGGGGGCGGTGGAGAGCGCGGGGTCCGCCGGGTCCGAGTGGATGGTCACCCGCGCGTCCACGATCTTCTCGCCGATCTTGTTCCCCCCGCCCTGCTTGGAGAAGAAGGAGCGCCCCTCGTCGGCGGCGCGGGCGTTGAGCGAGAACATCATCAGCGACACCAGGTTCGCCACCGCGGTGGGCTCCAGGATCACCGTCCACTTCCCCGGCTCCACCGCGCGCGGCTCGCGCGAGGCCTCCGCCTTCTGGATGGCGCGGCGGGCCAGCTCGGCCGGGTCAATCTGCGCCCAGTCCACGTGCCCCACCCCCGCCCAGCCGCTCCCGGTGCCGTCCGGGGTGCGCACGGTGGTGGTGTAGTTGGCGCCGGTGCCCTGCAGGTAGGCGAAGAGCCCCTTGCTGTTGGCCACCGCCTGGCTCCCGGCGAAGTGGCTGATGAACCCTGTGGCCAGCAGGCTGCGCTGCGCCGCCGGCCCCGCCACCGCCGCCACGGCGCGGGCGCGGTCCTCCGGGGTCACGCTCACCGTGCCCTGCGCGAAGCCGCGGTACTCGGAGTACTGCTGCGGGTCCAGCTCGCCCAGGTACTCGGGGTCCTCGGGCACCAGGCGCGCCAGCCGCTCCGAGGTCTGCACCGCCTGGCGCAGCGCCTCGTCGTCGAAGCGGTTGGTGGTGGCGCTGGCCACCCGCTTGCCGAAGGCGCTGGTGACGGTCACCGAGGCGTCGTACACGTCGCCCGCGGTCGACACCTGGTTCACGGCGAAGCGGGTGTTCCCCTGCATCCCGCTCTGCAGGTTCACCCGGGCCTGCTCGGCGGTCGAGAAGGAGAGGACGCGCCGGGCCAGGGCCTGCGCCTCCTCGCGGCTGAAGAAACGATTCCCCTGCATCGGCGCTACGCCCTCCTCCCGGTGTTGATCACGTTGACCTGGCGGAAGCGCGACGGCACGCAGCCGTGGCTCACCGCGTTGGATTGCGAGGGCTGCCCCTTGCCGTCGAAGAACGACCCACCCGCGAAGTAGCCGCTGCGCCCGCCGATGCCGTCCAGCGAGTTCCAGAACTCCGGGGTGCGCATCTGGTAGACCACGTCCTTGAGCACGCCGGTGATGCGGCCGTTCTTGATCTCGTGGAACACCTGCCCGCCGAACTGCGCGTTGAAGCGCTGCTGGTCGATGGAGAAGCTCCCGTCGCCGTCGATCAGGATGCCGTCGCGCACGTCGGCGATCAGCTCCTCCACCGTCACGTCGCGGTCCTCGCGGGGGAGGAGGTTCACGTTGGGCATGCGCTGGAACTGCACCGCCGCCCAGCTCTCCGCGTAGCTGTTGCCGTGCGAGCGCACCGGGCGCCCGCTCTGGCGGTACCAGTCGGCCAGCCAGGGGGCCTGCTCGCGGGTGGTCTGCAGGTCGTTGAGGATGCCGTTCTTCACGATCAGGTACTCGTCCGGCTTCACCCCCTCGTCGTCGTAGCCGATGGAGGAGAGCCCGCCGGGGGCGGAGCGCTCGCCCTGGATGTTCATGAAGTCCGGGCCGTAGCGGAACTTGCCCAGGTAGTCCTGGATCGGGTAGATGAACGAGGTGCCCGCGTAGTTCGCCTCGAACCCCATGATGCGGTCGAGCTCGGTGGGGTGGGCGATCGACTCGTGGATGGTGAGCCAGAGGTGCGTGGGGAGGAGCACCAGGTCGTAGCGCCCCGGCTGCACCGGCTTGGCGGTGAGCTTCTTCACCGCGTCCTCGGCCCAGCGGGGGGCGTTCTCCACCAGCCTGGCGTCGCGCACGTGCTCGTAGCCCAGCCCGCGCGGCGCCACGTCGGTGGACTGGCGCTGCTGGAAGTCGCCCTCGCCCACCGCGGTGATGTTCATGGTGGGATAGGAGCGGTAGAGCACCTGCTCGATGTACGAGTTGTCGGTGGAGGCGAAGGTCTTGTCCTGCCGCAGGAAGAACATGTTGGAGTTGACGAAGCGCGCCCCGGCCCCGAGCGCGGCCTCGTTGGCCTGCAGCAGGAGCGCCACCTTCTCCTCGATCGGGATCTCGAAGGGGTCGATCTCCATCGCCGAGCGCCAGGTGGCGTTGGGGTGGCTCTCCGCGGGCGCCAGCTCCACCGGGGTGCGGCGGGCGGCGGCGTTGGCGCGGGCCTGGGCCACGGCCTGGCGGGCCACGCGCACCACCTCCTCGGCGTTCAGCTCGCGGCTGGCCGCGAAGCCCCAGCACCCGGCCGCCAGCACGCGCACGCCGAAGCCGAAGGTCTCGCCGTCGTTGAAGAAGGTGATCTGGCGCTCGCGGGTGCCCACGGCCTGGTTGCGGTTGCGGGCGATGCGCACGTCGGCGTAGGTGGCGCCGGCGCTGCGGGCCGCGTCGAGGGCGCGCATGGCCAGGTCGCGCTGGGCCGTGGAGTCGGGGTACGTCCCCGGAGAGGCCAGCAGCAGGCCGTTCGGGAACGCGAGCGACCCGGCGCCGAGCCCCGCGGCGGCGGCCGCCCCCTGCAGGAGGAAGTCTCTGCGTTTCATGGGTGCTCCGGATGGGGGTGGTTGGAGTGGGCGTAAGCTAGAGCGGGCGTGCGGGCACGGCAAGCGTTTCCGGGCGCGGCGGTTGCGTCCGCCCGGGCGGCATGGCTCACTCCTCCGGAACCAGCGTGGCGGTGGTGGGCGCCGGCCCCGCCGGGATGGCCACCGCCTTCCGCCTGGCGCAGGCGGGAGCGGCGGTCACCGTGTACGAGGCGACGGCGCGCGTGGGAGGCCGTGCCCGCACCGACCTGGTGGACGGGTGGCGCGTGGACCCGGCGTGCCAGCTTTTCGGCTCGGTGTACACCACCTTCCTCCGGGTGTTGCGGGCGGCGGGCGGCGGGTCGCTCTGCGTGCGCACGCCCGGGCGCGACGCGCTCTGGCGCCGGGGGAAGGCGCACGAGGTGGTCTACGGCTCGCCGGCCAGCATGCTGGCCTCCGGGGCGCTCCCCTTCGGGCTCAAGCTGCGCCTGGCCGTCTATCCCCCCTACCTGCACCGGCACGCCGCCGCGCTGGAGCCGGCGGCGCTGGAGCGGGCCGCCGCGGAGGGGCTGGACCGCGAGTCCATCGCCGCCTGGGGGGTGCGCGAGCCGGGGCGCGACTTCGTGGACCTGCTGGCGGCGCCCACCCTGGCGGCGCTCTACGGCACCCTCCCCGAGGAGGCGAGCGCCGGCTTCTACCACGCCGTGGCGCGCCAGGGGATGCACGCGGAGGTGCTGGCGCTGGCCGGCGGCGCCTCCGCCTTCTGCGACGCCCTGGCGGCGGCGCTGTCGCGCCTCGGCGGCCGGGTGCTCACCGGGCGCCGCGTGCGGGCGGTGCACCCGGCGAAGGGCGGCGTCGAGCTCTCGGGCGAGGGGTGGACGGAGCGCTTCGGCGCCGTCGTGCTGGCCGTGCCCGCGCCCGCGGCCCGGGAAATCGACGGTATGACACGGCCGGTCGTGGAATGGTTGGAGGGGGTGCGGGTGCGCCCCACGGTGTCGCTGGCGCTGCTGCTGGACCGGCCGGCGGGGGTGCGCTGGTTCGCGCTCTCCTTCGCGCGGGGGGAGAGCCGCGCGCTGGCGGCGGCGTGCGTGCAGGAGAACAAGCTGGGCGACCGGGTGCCGCCCGGGCGGGGGCTGGTGGTGGCGTACCCGCTCCCGGAGGCGGGCGAGCGGCTGGCCGCGGCGAACGCGGACGCGGACACGGTGCTGCGGGCGCTCCTCCCCGACCTGTCGCGCGCCCTCCCCGGGATCGAGTCCGCCATCCGCCGGGTGGTGCTCTACCACTGGCCGCACGCGTGGACGGTCTTCTCCCCCGGATACCTGGCGCGGCTGGGCGAGCTGCGCCGCACTGGGCTGGACTTCGACGGGCGGATCGCGCTGGCGGGCGACTACCTGTACATGCCCAACCTGGAGGGCGCGGCCCTCTCCGGCGTGCGCGCCGCGGAGCGCGTCTGCGCGGCGCTGGGGCTGCCGACCCTGCCGGGCGACTGAAGTCGCGGCTACAACTACGCAAAGTCCGCCTTCGCGGACTGCGGGGCTGCTCCGGACACTCTCCGGCTACATTGGCCGCTTCCCATCGAGCACGAAACCTGAGGCCTCTTTGAGAGATCCGTTTCGGAGAGAGCATAGTGCGCAACCCACCACTCCGATCCTGACTTGGACAATGGAGCTGCGCCGTCCGCAAGCGTTGAACCTGCCGGCCACCTTGCACCGGCCGGAGAGGTAAACCATCCGTCACCCGCCAGCGATCGCGTAGCGGGCTTGGGTCAGTCCCATTTCTCCGGGCACCAGGCCTCGTCGAGGAGGAGATATCGATACAGGTACGTGAGCGTCATAACTGCGTCGAAGCACTCCTCCGCCTCGACTGGCGGGCTCCAGTGCTCGCCGAAGTCGCTGACAGGGTGCACCATGATCACCCGGGCTTCCCAATCTGTGTGGAGCACACCGGCGAATGACTCGCCCGTCGGAAACTCGCGGCGGATCTGGTTGATGACATCATCCTTTCTGACTCTGCCGGTATGGGTCCGCTGGAGCTTTCGTCGGAGGAGTTCCAGAACGGCTTCACGCGAGATGAACGCGGCAATCGCGGATTCCTCGAGCAGGTGCGGGTAGCGCCGGAGGTCCGATGCGATCAGGAACTTGTACAGCCCGCGGTAGAGCAAGTGGTCCCCAGGGTCCATAGCATTGAGAAGTGCGCGCACCGCATCATTATAGTCTCCATCGAT
>DASUNK010000121.1:0-8283 GCA_036277195.1 Longimicrobiaceae bacterium
AGCATGTCAAGCCCAGGTAAGGTTCTTCGCGTTGCTTCGAATTAAACCACATGCTCCACCGCTTGTGCGGGCCCCCGTCAATTCCTTTGAGTTTCAGCCTTGCGGCCGTACTCCCCAGGCGGGGCACTTATCGCGTTAGCTGCGACACGGAGAGGGTCGATCCCCCCCGCGTCTAGTGCCCATCGTTTACGGCGTGGACTACCAGGGTATCTAATCCTGTTCGCTCCCCACGCTTTCGCGCCTCAGCGTCAGACCAGGCCCAGCGAGCCGCCTTCGCCTCCGGTGTTCTTCCGGATCTCTACGCATTCCACCGCTACACCCGGAATTCCACTCGCCTCTACCTGTCTCCAGCCCTCCAGTATCTCGGGCACGCACGGGGTTGAGCCCCGGCATTTCACCCGTAGACTTAAAGAGCCGCCTGCGCGCGCTTTACGCCCAGTAATTCCGAACAACGCTCGCACCCTCTGTATTACCGCGGCTGCTGGCACAGAGTTAGCCGGTGCTTCCTCTGGAGGTACCGTCACCCGCGAGGCATTTCCTCCCCGCGGAGTTCTTCCCCCCCGACAGCGGTTTACACCCCGAAGAGCTTCCTCCCGCACGCGGCGTCGCTGCGTCAGGCTTTCGCCCATTGCGCAAGATTCCCCACTGCTGCCTCCCGTAGGAGTCTGGGCCGTATCTCAGTCCCAATGTGGCCGATCATCCTCTCAGATCGGCTACCCGTCGTCGCCCTGGTGGGCCATTACCCCACCAGCTAGCTGATAGGCCGCGAGCCCCTCTGGGGGCGGTGCCTTGCAGCACCTTTCCTCTCCTCTCCAATCGAAGCGGAGAGCGGATGCGGTATTAGCCCGGGTTTCCCCGGGTTATCCCCCACCCCCAGGCAGGTTGCTCACGTGTTACGCACCCGTTCGCCACTAGGCCGGTCCCGAAGGGCCGACCCCGTTCGACTTGCATGTGTTAAGCGCGCCGCCAGCGTTCGTCCTGAGCCAGGATCAAACTCTCCATTAGAAGAAGTCCGATTAGCTCGGTCGAACGACGTTTCCATCGTTCGGAATTCGTGTTGCTTGTTCCCGTTCACGGCACCTGGCGAGGACACGATGCCTCGCACGCTCCGGCTATTCGCCGGCGTGCCACGGGGCGCCCTTGGCTTTCAAGCACTCCCAAGACCCGAGTTGTCAATTCCGCGCGGGCTCATGACCCGCCTCACAAAAGGCAGCCGGCCGGTTTCACCCGGTCCGCCGCGTATGCCCGCTTCTCAGCGAGCCCTTCAATCTAACCCGCCCCGCCCCGCCCGTCAAGGCCTCGTTTTCCAGACTCGACAGCTGGGGCCGCGCCCTCAACCCGTTCGAGCTGAACCACTTACGGAACGCGGTCGAGGCAGGAAACCGTCTGTTTCTCCCAGCCGAGCCCCGTCCCATCCCCGTTCGCGCGATAGCCGTGTAAGGTACACTACCCCAGGTCAACCGTCAACCCCGGATCGGGCGTCCTTCTCTGCCGGCTAGCTGCGGGGCCGGTAGTATAACCGACTCCGCGCGGGGGAGTCAAGGGGCTGTAACACGCGCCGCAACAGGTCGTTACGGTCCGGTCCCCTGGCGCGGCACGGCACGGGGCGGCTATCCTGTGCCCCCTTCAACCGGAAGGAGACCGCCGGGTGGCCAGCGAGCTTCCGATCGTGGTCGTGGGCGCGGGCGCGGCCGGCATCATGGCCGCCATCTTCGCCGCCGGGAGCGGACGGCCCACCCTGCTGGTGGAGCGCACCCGCGACGGGGGGCGGAAGATCCTCATCAGCGGCGGAGGACGGTGCAACGTCCTCCCCTCGCGCATGGACCCGGCCCAGTACTTCACCGCGTCCTCGCGCAACACCCTGCGCAAGATGCTCCTCTCCTGGCCGCTGGCGGACCAACGCCGCTGGTTCGAGGAGGAGCTGGGCATCCGGCTGGTGCTGGAGCCGGAGACGGGGAAGCTCTTCCCCGAGTCGAACCGGGCGCGGGAGGTGCGCGACGCCCTGCTGGCCCGGGCGGAGCGCGCGGGCGCCCGGCTCCGCTTCGACGGCTACGTGGTGGGGCTGCGCCCGCCCGCCGGCGCGGAGCCGTGGCAGGTGCTGCTGGCCGAGGGGCCGCCGCTCGCCGCGGCGGCGGTGGTGGTGGCCACCGGCGGGCTCTCGGTGCCGCAGACGGGGAGCGACGGCACCGGGATGCGCATCGTGCGCCAGCTGGGGCACTCGCTGCACGACACCTACGCGGCGCTCACCCCGCTGACCGCCGACCCGCCGGTGCACGCCTCGCTGGCGGGGATCTCGCTGACGGCGCGGCTGGAGACGCCGCTGGAGCGCGGCACCCTGGCCGCGGAGGGCGGCTTCCTCTTCACCCACCGCGGCTACAGCGGCCCCTCCGTGCTCGACGTGTCGCACCTGGCCGTGCGCGCGGCCGAGGACGGCGCGGCGCGGCGCCAGCCGATCCACGTCCGCTGGACGGCGCTGGACGCCGCGGCGTGGGAGCGGCTGCTGCTGGAGCGCTCCGGCGGCACGGTGGCAGGACTGCTGCGGCGCCACCTGCCGACGCGTCTGGCGGACGCTCTCCTGGCCGAGGCGGGGGTGGACGAGGCGCGCACGCTCCCACAGCTGCGCCGCGACGAGCGCGCGCGGCTGGTGGAGGCGCTGGCACGCTATCCCCTCCCCTGGACGGGGCACGAGGGCTACAGGAAGGCGGAGGTGACCGGGGGCGGCGTGCCGCTGGGCGAGGTGGACCCGCGCACGCTGGAGAGCCGGCTGGTGCCCGGACTCTTCCTCTGCGGCGAGATCCTGGACTGCTTCGGGCCGATCGGCGGCTACAACTTTCTCTGGGCGTGGGCCACGGGCCGGGCGGCGGGGCTCGGCGCGGCCGCGCGCACGGCAGCGGCGGGGGAGGCATGACGACGACGGACGGCGCGGGCGACCCGCTGGCGGGCTTCGCGGTGGTGATCGAGCTCCCCGTGCTCTGGGGCGACATGGACTACTTCCGCCACGTGAACAACACGGCGTTCTTCCGCTACTTCGAGAGCGCGCGCATCGAGTACCTGGGGCGCATCGGCTTCCAGCACGAGCAGGAGCACGCCGGGGTGGGGCCGATCCTGGCCTCGACGCACTGCCGCTTCCGGCGGCCGCTCGGCTTCCCCGACACGGTGCGCGTGGGCGCGCGGACCACGGAGCTGGCCGGCGACCGCTTCGTGATGGAGTACCGCCTGGTGAGCCGTGCCCAGGGCGAGGTGGCGGCGGAGGGCGGGGGCGTGCTGGTGTCGTACGACTACGGGGAGAACCGCAAGGCCCCGCTCCCGGAGGCGGTGCGCCGGGCCATCCAGCGGCTGGAGGGAGGGGCGATCACCCCGTAATCGCTTGCCCGCGAATCATTTCCGATAGGCGGAACGGTGCCGCGCGGGCATTGTCGCGCGGAGCACACAGTCTTATCTTACGGCGTCGTGGTTCCAGCCGTTCACTCGAAGGAGGTCCCATGCCTTTCGGTCTCGGGTTCGGGGAGATGATCCTGATCTTCGCCGTGCTGCTGCTCTTCTTCGGGGCGAAGCGGCTCCCTGAGGTGGCGAGCGGCATGGGGAAGGGGATCCGCGACTTCAAGCGCTCGCTGAACGGGATGGACGAGCAGTCCATCCAGGCGAGCCAGGCGCCGCCCCCCGCGGTGCCGGCGCCGCCGCCCGCCGCCGAGGAGCCCAAGCGGCTCCAGTAGGCGCGCGGCCGCTCCCGCGCGAAGCAAGGGGCTCCCGGCACCGGTGCCGGGAGCCCCTTCGCATTCCCCCCGGCGAAAGCCTACCGTCCGCCGGGCGGCGCCGCGGGCGCGGGGGTGTCCCGCTGGGCGGCGGGCGCGTCGGGAAGCTCCCGCGGGGTGCGCCCGCCGAGCCGGCTGCGGTCCAGCCGGCCGGCGCGGCTCGCCGGGTAGGTGACCGTGCTCGGGTCGCCGTCGGAGACGAAGCGCTCGGGACTGGCCTGCCACCGCCGCAGCAGCCCCTCCAGCGCGCCCGGCGCCACGATGAAGCGGTCGACGGAGTGCCCGTTCCACGCCGTGTCGAAGGGCGACACGTTGGGCCCGCCGGACACCTCCAGCACCACCTCGTACTCGTACGTCTTGCCGTCGCGGTAGGTGCCCCGCCACGCCAGCTGCCGGTTGTCCGGCCACTGCCCCAGCGGGAGCGCGAAGGTGACGATGTCGTAGTCCGGCGGCAGGTACGTCTTGATGGAGTCCTCGCCCACGCCGATGTACTCCTGCACCTGGGCGTCGTCGCGCGCGCGGTCGAGCCGGGCGTGGTACCAGGTGTGGTTGCACACCTCGTGGCCGTTCTGCACCAGGAACTCCATCTTCTTGCGGATGTTGGCCTCGCGCTGCTCGCGCGGCGTGTCGCGGTCCTTCGTCTCGCCGAAGAAGTTGGAGGGGTGCTGCGCGGCGGGGAGGATGCACCACACCCCGCCGTTGCGCCAGCCGGGGTTCCGCTCCTTGAAGGCCACCCACGACCCCATCATGGTGTTGGGGTCGAGCGAGCCGTCGGGGCGGTAGTAGAACTGCCCCTGGGTGGCGTCGTCGAAGGTGAAGACGACCGGGGTGGTGCCGGCGGGGACGTTGATGTTCCCCCGCAGCACGTCGCGCATCAGGATCGGGCGGTACCCCGCGTCGTAGAGGCTCTGCAGGTCCCTGCGGAAGTTGGCGAGCGAGCGCACGAACTCGCCCTCGTTGTCGCCGATGCGGTGGTACTCCAGCACCGGGATGCGCCCCAGCTCGTTGGGCGGCAGGTCGGTCTTCGGCCCGCCGTCGTCGGGCACGGCTCCCCCGCCCTCCGCCTGCGCCCCGCCCGCGGAATCGGCCGCGGCGGAATCGGCCGGGGCGGCCGCCTTCTCTTCCCCCGCCCCCTCGTCGTCGCTCCCACCGCAGGCGGCGAGCGCCAGCCCCAGCACCGCCACCACGGCGGCCAGTCTCCCCAGTCGCAGCTCCGTCGGCATCTCCGCTCCGTCCTTGGTCCGGGTCCCAGCGCGAAGCCTCCCGCTCCGCGGCGATCGCGGGGCGGGAGGGTGCAAGGTCCGTGCTGTCGCCGGGAGAGACGGAATCAGGCGGGCGTCTCGCGGGCGGGAGACGCCTCCTCCCCCTCCTCGTCCAGCCGGGGGAGGAGTTCCTCGGCCAGGTCCGCGAGCACGCGCTGGTAGACGGCGCGGGCGCGGTCGTCGGGGAGGTCCAGCCGGTCCACGTACAGCTCCACGGCGCGCGTCGGGTCGGCCTGGTCGCTCAGGATCTCGATGAAGCGGTGGGCGTGCTGCACGTGCTCGGCGATTAGCTTCTCCTCGCCGCGGGCGGCGGCCAGCTCCAGCCAGAGCTGCTCCTCGGCGCTGCGCTTGCGCTGCCGCTGGATGTAGCGGAGCGCGCCCAGGGGAGTGACGTACCGCCAGTCGAACCCCCATCCGCGGCGCCCCTCGCGCTCCGCGTCCTCGCGGACTTCGCTGTCGCTCAGCCGGGCCAGGGCCCGGGTGCCCACCATCTCGGCCTCGGCGGGGTCGAGCTTCATGATCTCGAGATACCGCTCCACCGCCTCGTCGAAGGCCATGCGCGGCGCCAGGATGGAGACCAGGTCGTCGGCCAGGTGGGCGTGGGTCTCGACGAGGGCCTCGCGGGCGAGCGCCTCGGCGCGCTCCAGCCGGTCCTGCACCTCTTCGGGGAGCCGCTGGTGCCAGGGCGAGACGGGCGACGGCATGGGGTCCGATCGGGCTGGGAGGAGGATGGTGGCCGCGGGTATGATTGCGTAAGATGAGCAAAACGCGGCCCCGCGACAACCGCCGGGCGCAACCTTCGAAAGGACGATCCCGGATGGCCCTGTCGCGAAGCTCTTCGTGGAAGGAGCACCGGCTGGCGAACCGCCTCGCGGTGGACGGGGTGGAGTACAGCGTGGACCTGGTGGCGCGCAAGGCCACCGGGGTGGAGGGGTGGAAGGTGACCCTGGTGTACCTGCCCCGCGAAGCGGGCGACGAGGTGAAGGTGGAGCTGCCCAACGCCGCGTCAACCGCCGACGTGCGCCGGCTGGTGACGGAATACGAGGGTGCGGAGGAGCGGCTGCGCGCGCTCTGCCGCCAGGCGCGGGCGGGGAGTTGACCCCGGAGCAGGCGGCCGAGTACCGCGCGGTCCGCCAGGCGGCGGGGATCGCGGAGCGGACCGACCGCGCGCGCATCCGCCTGTGGGGGCGCGACCCGGTGAAGATGGTGCAGGGGCTGGTCACCAACGACCTGGCCGGCGCGCCCGAAGGGCAGGGCGTCTACGCGGCCCTGCTCACCCCCAAGGGGCGGATGATCGCGGAGCTGCGCGCCTTCCGCCGCGCGGGCGCGGGGGGCGTCGAGGTGCTGCTGGACCTGCCGCGCGAGGCGCTGGAGGGGACGCGCGCGCACCTGCAGCGGATGGTGCCGCCCCTCTTCGCCCGCTGGGCGGACGTGTCGGACGAGCTGGGGGCGCTGGGGGTGTACGGCCCCCGGTCGCGCGAGCTGCTGGAGCGGGTGCTGGACGCGCCCGTCCCCGAGCTGGCGGAGGACGCCACGCACGAGGCGGCCTTCGCCCGCGAGCCGGTGCTGGCGGCCGGCACGCGCGACGCCGGGCTGGAGGAGGGATACGACCTGTTCGCGGCCGC
Source organism: Longimicrobiaceae bacterium (assembly GCA_036277195.1). Taxonomy (GTDB): domain Bacteria; phylum Gemmatimonadota; class Gemmatimonadetes; order Longimicrobiales; family Longimicrobiaceae; genus Longimicrobium. Next base: position 6,640 of record DASUNK010000121.1, read on the forward strand.
GAGCGCGCTCCCGGGCCTGCGGGCGGCGCTGCTGGAGCTGGGTGCCCACCCGGTGGGGCGGGAAACGCTGGAGGTGCTGCGCATCGAGGCGGGGCGCCCGCGCTACGGCGCGGAGCTTTCCGAGGAGGTGATCCCCACCGAGGCCTACGGCGAGGCGGGGCTGCTGCACCGCGCCGTCTCGTTCACCAAGGGGTGCTACACCGGGCAGGAGGTGATCGTCCGCATCGCCCACCGCGGGCACGTCAACCGCCACCTGCGCGGGCTGCTGCTGGGCGACGCACCGGCCCCGGACCCGGGTGCGCGCCTCTTCGACCCCGCGACGGGGAAGGACACGGGGCGCGTCACCAGCGCGGCCGTCTCGCCGCGGCTGGGTCAGACGGTGGCGCTGGGCTACGTGCGCCGCGAGGTGGAGCCGGGGGGCGTGGTGAAGGTGGGCGCGGCCGACGGGCCCGCGGCCACGGTGGCGCGGCTCCCCTTCGAGCCGCCGCCGGGCTGAATCAGGGGATGCCGGTGACCTTGTGCGTCTGCACCGACAGGCGCCAGGGCGGACCCAGCTCCATCACCGCGCGCACGGCCTCGGCGAAGTTGGGCCCCCCGGCCGCGGGGACGTCCACCGGCTGCAGGAAGTAGTGGGCGAAGCGGGTGTCCGCGGCCAGGCGGCGCACGGCTTCCACGTCCGGCGTGATCCCCGGGGCCGAGGCGCCGGTGAAGAGCAGCTTCAGCTCGTCGCCCTCGCGCTGGGCGAACTCCGGCTGCTTGGGCGAGACGGTGAGCCAGTCCACCAGGGAGCGGTCCACCGGGCGGGCGCCGTTCGTCTCCATCGAGATGCGGTAGCCGCGGGCCCGCAGCGCGTCGGCCAGCGGCCGGTCCAGCTGCAGGCTGGGCTCGCCGCCGGTGGCCACCAGCAGCAGCCCGGGCTTCTCCCCGCCGAACCCCTCCTCCGCCGCCGCCCGCACCAGCGCCAGCGTCCCCTCCAGCGCCTCGGTGTGGACGGCCTTCACCCAGTCGGTGTCGCACCAGGGACACACCTCGTATCCCAGGTTGCACCCCGCGAAGCGGAGGAACACGGCCGGGCTCCCCGCCTGGGCGCCTTCGCCCTGCAGGGTCGCGAACACCTCCCGGATCCCGTACCGCTTCGCCATCCCAATCCCCCGTCCGTGCCCGTAATGCCGATCGCCGCGCGGCCCGCAAGATACCGCCGGCGCCGGCCACGCTCCAGCCCGCTGCGCCCTTGGCGGCACGTCGCGCGATTGTCCCCCCGGAGTGTGGCACATCTGTCCCAAGCTGTACGCCGCGGGTCACATTCTGGAGACACATGCCGCTGCTACGATTTCGCTAAATCCCCCTTTTACAGGCATTTAAACTTCCGGCCCGGCGTGGCCTCCCCCTTGCTGATGCCGATAGCGAACAGACGTCGCACCTGGGGGGACAGCGACCAAAGGATCTCGGCTTTAAAACATCCCTTCTCTATCCGCAGGCTTCGCTTCCAGGACTACCGCAGCAACGTCCCGCCCCCGTCGCCCTTCGGCGCTGCCCACCCCCCCGCCGGGCCCGGAGCCACCGCTCCGGGCCCTTCGCGTTGTGTCGGGGTTCGCAACCTGCGTCCTTCCGTACGGGTAAGCACCCGCGAGGCCGCCGCAGGGG
>DASUNK010000122.1:0-8313 GCA_036277195.1 Longimicrobiaceae bacterium
TTCGCCTGGAACTTCACCCGCGAGAAGCTGGCGAAGCTCATGGCCAAGCTGCCGCACGCAGTGCCAGAACCCCTCGCCCGCTGTGCCTGACCCTCCGTCACAGCATTTGTGATACAGAGCACTTAGGCTCGCTGTCCCTCCCCCGTTCCGGGGGAGGGATATCTCAGGCGCGACCCCTCATTTCCCTGTCATTCCGAGGCCCGGCCACACAGCCGCAGCCGCTTGCGCGAAGGACGGCAGGGCCGTGGAATCCAGCCGGAGAATGCCCGGTAGGCGGGTGCGGCAGCCCCGCGAATGCCCGCGAGCGACCTGGATTAACGTTACATGGAGGTCGAGATGACGGGAGAGCTGGGTGCACTGCGCGCGCCGAGACGTACGGGCGCCGAGCCGTTCCACCGCGGCGGCGAGCCGCTCGGCTTCGAGCTCGCGGACTTCTGGGCGTGGAGCGTCTCGGATCTCGTCAGCAACACCACGCGCGGTCGACTCGCGGAGTACATCGTCGCCCGCGCGCTCGGCATCTCTACGGCGGGCGTGCGGGCGGAGTGGGACCCCTTCGACCTGGAGACCCCATCCGGGATCCGGATCGAGGTCAAGTCGGCTGCGTACCTCCAGACATGGTACCAGCCACGCCTTTCGAGCATTGCCTTCTCCGCCCCGGCGACACGGGCCTGGGATGCGGAGACGAACGTCTGGTCGACCGAGGTGAAGCGGCAAGCCGACGTCTACGTCTTCGCGCTCCTCTTGCATCAGGACAAGGCGACGCTCGACCCGCTCGACGTCGCGCAGTGGCAGTTCTTCGTGCTGCCCACGACCGTACTGGATGCCCACCTGCCTGGCCAGCGTTCGATCGGGATCGCGAGGGTCCAGGGCCTCTGCAAGGACTGCGTGGGGTTCGGTGAGCTGGCGGCCGCAGTAGAGCAAGCGGGCGCCGACCGAGCGCCGCGGTAGCTCTCGCGGGGCTGTCGCACCCGCCCACCGGGCATTCCCCGGCTAGATTCCACGGCCCTGCCGTCTTCTGTGCGTGCGGCTGCACCAGTGTGGTCGGGCCTCGGAATGACAGTCGCACGCTCGTGTGAGTGGCGCGCCGGAGCCGTCGAACAACCCTCTCCCGGAACGGGGGAGGGTGGCGAGCCTAAGCGAGCCGGGTGGGGGCCCTACACCACCACCATTGCGTCGCCGTAGGAGAAGAAGCGGTAGCCGCCCTCCACCGCTTCGCGATAGGCCTCCATCACCAACTCGTAGCCGGCGAACGCCGCCACCAGCATCAGCAGCGTGGAACGCGGCAGGTGGAAGTTGGTCACCAAGTGGTCCACCGCCCGGAAGCGGTAGGGCGGATGGATGAAGATGTCCGTCCACCCCTCGCCCGGGTGGATCGTCCCGGCCTCGTCGGCCACCGTCTCCAGCGCGCGCGCGACCGTCGTCCCCACCGCCCACACCGCACCGCCCGCCACGCGCGTCTCGTTCAGCGCCGCCGCGGCGTCTGGCGGGACGTGGTACCACTCCGAGTGCATGCGGTGACCCGCCGGATCTTCCACCTCGACAGGACGGAAGGTGCCGACCCCTACGTGCAGCACCAGCCGCAGGATACGCACTCCCTTCTCCTGTAATTTCTCCAGCAACTGCGACGTGAAGTGCAACCCCGCCGTGGGCGCCGCCACCGACCCGCGCGCGCGGGCGTAGACGGTCTGGTAGCGCTCGCGGTCCTCCGCCGTGGCGGCGCGCTGCACGTACGGCGGCAGCGGCACCTCGCCGTAGCGGTCCAGCGCCTCGGCCAGCGGGAGCGGCGTCACCAGCCGCACGATGCGCTCGCCGCCGGGGCTGGAGTCCACGATCTCCACCGAGAGCGCCTCGCCGATCTCCACCGTGCGCCCGGGCTTGAGCTTGCCGCCAGGACGCACCAGCGCGCGCCAGAGCTTCTCCTCCCCGCCCTCGGGGGTGAGGAGGAGCACCTCGGCGTGCGCGCCCGTGGGCTTGCGCCCCACCAGCCGCGCCGGGAAGACGCGCGTCTCGTTGAGCACCAGCGCGTCGCCGGCGGGGACGTATTCGGAGAGATCGGAGAAGAGGCGGTGCGCCAGCGCGCCCGTAGCCCGGTCCACCACCAGCAGGCGGCTGGCGTCGCGCACGGGCGAGGGGTGCTGCGCGACCTGCTCGGGTGGGAGGTGGAAGTCGTAGTCGGAGGTGCGGAGGCCGCGCCCGGTGCTCATGACTCGGCCGCCGTGGATCTCGGACTACCGTTTTCTCCTCCGCCCAGCGACTGAAGTCGCGGCAACAACCACGCAAAGTCCGCCTGCGCGGACTGCGAGGCAGCCGTCGCCCGTCCCGGAAACCCTCGCGCATGGCCACGGGCGACGCATGCGTCGCACCCTACGGACCGGCGTCGAGATCGTGCACACGGGAGCCGTTCTCCCCTCCCCCAGGGTTTTTTGGGGGAGGGGTCGGGGGAGGGGGCCCTCACGCGTCGAAGAGGTTGGCCTGCGGCGGCGGGGGCGGCACGGAGGGACCCTCCACCGGCGGCGCGTAACCCAGCCGGCGGTACGCCTGCGCCGTGGCCACCCGCCCCCGCGGCGTCCGCATCAGGAAGCCGTTCTGGATCAGGAAGGGCTCGTACACCTCCTCGATGGTCCCCGCGTCCTCGCCGATGGAGACGGCGAGCGTCTGCAGCCCCACCGGGCCGCCGCCGAAGTGCTCGATCACCGAGCGCAGCACGCGCGTGTCCATCTCGTCCAGCCCGAACTCGTCCACCTCCAGCAGCTGCAGCGCCGCGTCGGCCACCTCGCGGTCGATGACCCCCGCGGCCCGCACCTGCGCGAAGTCGCGCACGCGCCGCATCAGCCGGTTGGCCACCCGCGGCGTGCCCCGCGCCCGCCGCGCGATCTCCTGCGCCCCCTCGGTGGTGCACTGCACCCCCAGGATCTCGGCGGTGCGCGCGGCGATGAAGGCCAGCTGGTCCACCGGGTAGTAGTCCAGCCGCTGCACGATGCCGAAGCGCGCCCTCATCGGCGGCGTCAGCAGCCCGAAGCGCGTGGTGGCGCCGATCAGGGTGAAGCGCTCGATCGGCATGGAGAGCATCTGCGCGTGCGGCCCGTCGGAGAGGCGCACGTCGATCCGCCAGTCCTCCATCGCCGGATAGAGGAACTCCTCGATGATCGGCCGCAGGCGGTGGATCTCGTCGATGAAGAGGATGTCGCCCTCGCGCAGCGTGGTGAGCTCGCGCACCAGGTCGGCCGGCTTCTCCAGCACCGGGCCGGAGGTGATCTTGATGTTCACCCCCAGCTCGCGGGCCATGAGCATGCCCAGCGTGGTCTTCCCCAACCCGGGCGGGCCGTAGAGGAGGGCGTGGTCCAGCGGCTCGCGGCGGTGCAGCGCCGCCTCGATGGCGATGCGCAGCGACTCCTTGACCTTGGTCTGGCCGATGAACTCCGCGAGCCGCTGCGGGCGCAGGCTCAGCTCGGCCACCTCCTCGCCGGAGAGCACCTCGGGGGTGGTGATCTCGGAGCGGCCGGGCGGCTGCGGCTCGTACGGGGGCGGCTGCGACATGGACGAAGGGGGTCTCCGGAGAAGGCTAGCGCAGCTCCGCCAGCGCCAGGCGGATGAGCTCGGGGGCCGGGAGGGCGCCGTGGGCCTGCACCACCGCGCGCAGCGCCCGGTCCGCGTCGCCCATGGTGACGCCGAGCGCCATCATCCCGCGCAGCGCCTCCTCGATTCCCGGCACCCGCAGCCCGCCGCGGACGGAGGGGGCGAAGGCCAGGTCGTCGAGCTTGCCGGTGAGCTCCACGGCGATGCGCTCGGCGGTCTTCTTCCCCACCCCGCTGACGGCGGTGAGCGCGTCGACGTTGCGCTCGCGCACCGCCCGCACCAGCGCCTCGGCGCTCATGGCGGAGAGGAGCGCCAGCGCCAGCCGCGGCCCCACCCCCGAGGCGCCGAGCAGCCGGGCGAAGAGGGTGCGCTCCACCTCCTCCAGGAAGCCGAAGAGCAGCTGCGCGTCCTCGCGCACCACCAGGTGGGTGCGCAGCGTCACCTCCTCGCCCAGGCGCGGGAGGCGCTCGAAGACGGTGGTGGGGATGGCGATCTCGTACGCCACGCCGCCGGCCGTCATCACCTCCACCCGCTCCAGGTCGCGCACCACCAGCTCGCCCCGCACGCGCGCGATCACGGCCGCCCCTTGCCGAAGAGCCGCAGGGCCAGGGGCGCCGGGGCGCGCGCCGCCGGCCCGAAGCCGCGGAAGCAGTGGCAGAGCGCCACCGCCACGCCGTCGGCGGCGTCGTGCGGGCGCGGCGGCTCGCGCAGGCGCAGCAGGCGCTGCACCATGAACCCCACCTGCTCCTTGGTGGCCGCGCCCACGCCCACCACGGCGCTCTTCACCTCGGCGGGCGGGTACTCGGCCACCGGGAGGCCGTGCAGCGCCGCCGCCAGCAGCACCACGCCGCGCGCGTGCCCCAGCACGATGGCGGTGCGCACGTTGCGCGCGTAGAACGCCTCCTCCACCGCCAGCACCCCCGGGCGGGTGCGCTCCACCACCTCGGAGATGCCGGCGTAGATGTCGCGCAGCCGCTCGGCGAGCGGGGCGCGGACGTGGGTGCGCACCACTCCGCACTCCAGAAGCGACAGGGCGCCGTCGCTCGCGCGGGCGACGACGCCGTAGCCGGTGACGGCGGTGCCGGGGTCCACCCCCAGCACCACCACGTCCGCCGGGCGCGCCGGCCTGGGGGCGTCCACGAGGGCGGGGTCCTCAGACCTCGGCGAGGCTGTCCACATCCAGGTCGGCGTTGGTGTACACCGTCTGGACGTCGTCGAGCTCCTCCAGCAGCTCGAGCAGCTTCACCAGCTTCTCGGCGTCGGGGCCAGCCACCTGCACCTCGTTCCGGGGGATCATGGCCAGCTCGGCGCCCTCCCACTCGATGCCGTGCGCCCGCAGCCCGTCCTGCACGGCGCTGAAGTCGGCCACCTCGCTGAGCACGGTGAAGACGCCCTCCTCGGCCTCCACGTCGAGCGCGCCGGCCTCCAGCGCGGCCTCCATCACCTGCTCCTCGCCGTAGCGCTCGCCGTCGACGGTGATCTGCCCGCGCCGGTCGAACATCCAGGCGACGGAGCCGGTGGTGCCCAGGTTGCCGCCGTTACGCGAGAGCCAGCGGCGGATGTCGGCCACGGTGCGGTTGCCGTTGTCGGTGAGCGACTCGATGAGGATGGCGACGCCGCCGGGGCCGTACGCCTCGTAGGTGATCTCCTCGTAGGTGACGCCCTCCAGCTCGCCCGTGCCCTTCTTGATGGCGCGGTCGATGTTCTCGCCCGGCATGTTGGCGGCCTTGGCGTTGTCGATCGCCAGGCGCAGGCGCGGGTTGCCGGCCGGGTCGCCGCCGCCCGCCCGGGCCGCCACCGTGATCTCACGGATGATCTTGGTCCAGTTGGCGGCGCGCTTGCTGTCGGTGATCGCCTTCTTGCGCTTGATCTGCTTCCACTTGCTATGCCCGGCCATCGGGCACCTCCACGCTCGGTTGATATCGGATGACGGCCGCTCGAAAGCCCGCAAATATACGGAGGTTAGCGGGGTGAATCAACGTGGGGGGGCCGCCTCCGCGCCGGCGCGGACGAGAGCCACCACCAGGTCGTGCAGCCGTCCGTTGGTGGCCACCACGCCGCGCCAGGAGGGGTCCGGCTGGTTGTAGCGGAGCTCGGCGCCGTCGAGGGTGGTGGTCCGCCCGCCGGCCTCGGCCAGGATGACGGCCGCGCCGGCCACGTCCCACTCGTTCTTGGGGCCGCGCGAGACGAAGACGTCCGCCGTGCCGTCGGCCACCTTCGCCATCTTCCAGGCGGTGCTCCCCAGCGGGTCCACCCGCCAGCGGTCGCGGAAGCTCTCGAAGTCGCCGCGGGCCAGCTCGCGCCGCGAGGCCAGCACGGTGCGCACCCGGGCGTCCGGGCGGGTGGCGGAGACGCGGACCGGCGCGCCGTCGCGGAAGGCGCCGCCGCCGGCCGCGGCGTGGAAGAGCTCGGCGGTCGCCGGGTTGTGCACCACCCCCAGCACCGGCCGCCCCGCGTCGACCCGCGCCACGCAGACGGCGAACTCGGCGATCCCCTGCACGAAGGAGTTGGTGCCGTCGATCGGGTCGCACACCCAGAGCCTCGCCTTTCCCAGGCGCTCGGGCGAGTCGCGCGTCTCCTCGGAGAGCCAGCCGTAGTCCGGCCGCTCCGCCAGCAGCATCCGGCGCAGGATGCGGTCGGCGCGCAGGTCGGCCTCGGTGACGGGCTGGCCGGGCGACTTGAAGCGGACCGCGGGGTCGCCGCCGAAGGTCTCCATCACGGCGCGTCCCGCCTCGCGCGCCGCGCGCACGGCGAGCTCCAGGTCGGCGGCCAGGTCGGTCACGTGCGCATCACGCGGGCGAAAGAAAAGACCAGCGGAGCGAATTCACTCGCTCCGCCGGGGCTCCGCTGGGCTCGGCACGCGCGGCCTACTTCGCCGCCGCCACCTCGCGCGAGAGCCGGTACATCTCCGCGGCGCGGTCGGGGTTTCCCTTGCGGTCGAAGGCGATCCCCAGCGCATAGTAGGCCCGCGCGTTCTCGGGCTGCATGCGCAGCGCCTCCTCCAGCGCCTCGATGGCGGCGTCGGACTCGGCGAGCTGGTTGAGCGCCTCGCCCAGCACCAGGTACGGGCCGGGGAGCTCCGGGTCCAGCTCCACCGCGCGGCGCAGCTCGGCGACGGCGGCGGCGTAGACGGCGCGCTTGAAGAGGGTGAGGCCGAGCTGGTGGTGCACCTCGGCCGCGTCCGGCGCCAGGCGCAGGGCCTTGCGCTGCTCCTTCTCGGCGGCCTCGTAGCGCCCCTGCGCGGCGAGCGCGGCCCCCAGCCCCAGCAGCGCGCGCACGTGGTCCGGGCTCATGGCCAGCACGGCGGTGAACGCGTCGGCCGCCTCGGCGGCGCTCCCGGCCTCGGCCAGCGCCTCGGCGCGCTCCAGCCGCTCGGCCAGCGCCTCGGGGAGGGCCGCCGGGGACGGGCGGACGGCGCGCCGGGGCCCGCGCGTCGCCCGGGCCGGGGCCGGCTCGGGGTGGGGCTCGGGTGCCGCCGCGGCCTCGGGTTCGGCCGGCTGCGCTTCCGCGGGAGTCGCTTTCGTCTTCCGGACCATCATCCACCCTGGTTGCCGCGCTCTGCGTCTGCCGCCCGGGTCTCCTCCGCCACCCAGCGCGTGTACCGCAGCAGTCCGTGCTCGATGGGGGCGCTGACCACCTCGGGCACGTCGTACGGATGCAGCTCCTGCACGCGGCGGAAGAGCCGGGAGAGGAGCGAGCTCCGCGTCTTCATCAGCATCTGCAGCTCGCCCTCCTGCCGCACCTCGCCCTGCCAGCGGTAGACGGAGGTGGCGCCCGGCACGATGGTGACGCACGCCACGAGCCGCTCCTCCACCAGCGTGCGGGCGATCCGCTCGGCGGTGGCGGCGTCGGGCGCCGTGGCCAGCACGAGGGAGAGGTCCTGCTGCGAAGAGCGCGCCACGGCTACAGGTCCAGCCGCAGCTCGGCCGGTGTGGGGGCCGCCGGGCCGGCCTCGGCGTCGCCCTCGCCGGTGAGCTCGGCCAGGGTGGCGCGGGCGTGGGCCACGTGGCGCTGGGCGTGCGGCGCGGCGGGCGGGCGGGCCAGGAAGGCGCGCAGGTGCGCCACCGCCTCGTCCGGGCTCCCCGCCTGGCGGAGGAGGAAGGCCAGGCCGTAGTGGGCCCCGGCGGCGTGGGGCTTCAGCTCCAGCACGCGGCGGTAGGTCTTCACGGCCTCGTCCGTCATGCCGATGCGGGTCTGGGTCACCGCGATCTGCTGGAGGACGTCGGTGTCGTTGGGGCTCTCGCGCAGCGCCAGCCGGAAGGAGGTGAGCGCCTCGAAGTACTTCTCCTCCTGGAGGAAGAGGGAGCCTTCCTCGTAGTAATCCGGGTCCCTCTCCCCCTGGCCGGTGCGGCCGTTGATCAGCTTGGTGAACCAGGACATGGGCGTGGTGCGGAGGACGACGGACGCGCTTCGGGAGCCGGCCGGGAGAGGAGCGCGGGAGGGCGCCGGCCGGGCCGCAGCGCTCTCCCGGCCGGGTGTCCCAAGTTACCGGAACCCCCCGGGCGGCGCAACCGAATCGTGACCCTTCAGCCGGCCTGCGCCACCACCACGCCGTCCTGCTCCAGGAGGACGCGGGCGCCCGCTTCGCGCAGCCGGGCGGCGGCCCCGGGCCCGGCCGGCTCCACCACCAGCCGCGCCCCCGGGACGAGCACCCGCACCCCCTCGGCGAGGAGGGCGGCGTCCGCGCCGCCGGTGAGGGCGGCGCCCCGCAGCGACCGGTCGCGGAAGGGAAGCGCG
>DASUNK010000123.1:0-9030 GCA_036277195.1 Longimicrobiaceae bacterium
TGGAAGGCGCCGGTGAGCACGCTGGTGGCCTGGAGGAGCCGGTCGCCCTCCAGGTCGTAGGCGTAGAGGTTGGTGATGCCGGTGCGGTCCGAGGAGAAGACCACCCAGCGCCCGTCGGGCGACCAGGCGGGGGTGCGGTCCACCGCGCGGTCGCGGGTGAGCTGGCGGAGCACGCGCCCCGAGGCGTCGAGCACCACCACGTCGTGCCCCTCGCGCGTCTTGCGCTGGGCGGCGATCCGGTCGCCCGCGGGCGACCAGCGGGGCGCGGCCCAGTGCACGTCCGGGTCCGGCGCGGCCAGCGGGCGCGGCGCCGCCCCGGGCGCGTCCACCACCACGGGGACGTTGGAGCCGGCGGTGTCGTGGGTGGCCACCACGCGCCCGTCGCGGGCCACGTCCGGGTCCAGCAGCCGCGCCCCGTTCGTCAGCCGCTCGCGGCCACCTGCCAGCGTCGCGCGGTAGAGGTCCGAGTAGTATCGGTAGGGATCGACGGCGTCGAGCTCGGCGCTCAGCAGCGAGCGCCCGTCCGGCGCCCACGCCGTCACCCCCAGCGTGGTGCGCGGCGCCACGACCCGCACCGCGCCGCCCTCCGCCCCCACCAGCCGGGTGGAGGCCTCCTCGCGCCCCGTGGCCTGGGCGAAGGCGATCCACTGTCCGTCGGGCGACCAGCGGGGAAACTCGGTGCGCCGCCCCGCGGGGGTGAGCTGCTGCGGCTCCGTCAATCCCGCGGCGCGGAGCGAGTCCGCCACGGCCGTGTACCGCACGCGCAGCGAATCGCCCCACTCCCGCCACGCCTGCGAGAAGGTGACGCCGTACGCCTCGCGCGCGGCGGAGTTCAGCCGGTAGGGGATGATCCGCCGCCCCACGGTGCGCACCAGCTTCCCCGCCCCCTCGTGGCCGTAGCGGCGCGCCAGGAAGTCCATGAAGAGCGAGCCGTACACGTACTGGGTGTTGCCGGCGGGCCAGGTGGTGGGGAAGCCGGTGGCGCGGTCCAGGGTGAAGAGCTCACCCTCCAGCACCGCGGTGCGCAGCACCATGTCGTGCAGGGTGCCGCGGACGCGCCCGGCGGGCGTCAGCCGCGACTCCAGGTAGGTGGCCAGCCCCTCGGTGGTCCACCCCGGCGCCAGCAGGTTGGGGAAGGTGATGGGCGCGCGGCCCAGCACCTCGCGCAGGTTGCGGAGCACCCCGCGGGCGTGGTCCAGGTGGTAGACGTGCACCAGCTCGTGGGTGCCCACCACGTCCAGCCAGTCGTCGTAGTAGACCAGGAAGGGGTCGTCCACCGGCGGGTGGGCGAAGACCACCACCCGGTTGCGGGGGAAGAGCGAAGCGAAGCCGTTGGCGAAGTCGGTGTTGTCCGTGACCACCAGGTGGATGCGGCCGCGGGGCGCCGGCACCAGCGCGGCCTCCAGCTCGCGGTGGGCGGCCTCGGCGCGGGCGGCCAGGCGGCGGCCCAGGTGCTCCAGCCCCGGGGCGTAGTGCACGCGGAAGTGCTCGGTGTCGAACTCCATCCAGCGCACGTCCGGGGGGATCTGCGCGCCGGCGGGCGCGGCCAGCAGGGCCAGGGCGGCCAGCGCGAGCGAGGTGGCTCTGGAGGGCACGGGGAGAGAAAGTGGGAGGTGGATTACGGTCGATCGCGGTCGCTCAGGAACGCCTCGATGGCGCGGAGGTGCGCGCGCGCGATGCGCTCCTGCACCACCGGGTCGCGCAGCGCCGCCTCCTGCTCGGGCACCATCAGGAACATGGACTCGGTGAGCACCGAGGGCATCCAGGGGTCGCGCGTCAGCGCCAGGTCCGCGCGGGCGATCCCCAGGTCGCGCAGCCCCAGCTCGCGCAGCAGCTCGCGCTGCAGGTGCCGCGCGAGCCCCAGCGACCGGGGCCGGTTGTAGAACACGCTAGTGCCCGCGTTCTCGAACGGGTTCACCCCGTCCGGGAAGGCGTTGTTGTGCACCGACACCAGCAGGTGCACGTTCGCCCGCGCCGCCATCGCCGGACGGGAGTTCAGCTCCACCGCCTCGGTGCCGGGGCGGGTCTCCAGCACCTCGGCCCCGGCCTCGCGCAGCAGGCGCACCAGGTGCTTGGCGATGGCGAGGTTGGCCTCGGCCTCGGTGAGCCGCGTGGGGCCGATGGCGCCGCCGGGCGGGTGCCCCGCGTCCACCCCGATCCGCAGCCCCTCCAGCGGCCGCTCCGCGTCGACCCGTGGCGGCTTGCGGACGTGCACCACCAGCGTGCCGCCGGCATCCCAGGCGCTCCGCCACCCCCAGGCGGGCTCCGCCAAGTCCAGCATCACCACGTAGTGGGAATCGCTCCACTGCTCCCACATGGCGCGGCGGACGAAGGGGTCCTCGGGGCCGTAATGCAGCCAGTTGGTGCGCGATTCCACCCCGTAGACATGGATGATCACACGCGTGCCGTCCATCTCCACCTCGAAGGGGAGGCGGTCCGATAGCGCGAGCCGTACCTCCACCCACTCGGGCGCGGGGACCAGGCGCACCGTCCCCACCGTCCCCGCGGGCGCGGGCGCGCCCGGGGGGAGGAGCCGCACCTCGGCGGCGTCGACCCACACCGACTGCGCGTCGGAGAGCCGCACGCGGTAGTCGCCCCCGCGCTCGCCGGTGACGGTGAAGCGCGTGCCGTTGGGGAAGGCCCAGTGGTACGGCGTCCCGGAGCCGGCGATGGCGGTGCCGATCACCGTGCCGTCCGGTCGGTTCCCCTGTGCGATCCCCACCCGCACCTCGCCGGGATCGAGCACGCCCAGCGAGAGCTCCAGCGGGGCGCGCACCGTGTCGCGCCCGCGGACGAGCTCCACGAACGCCTCGCGGGGGATCTCGTCGTCCACCAGCGTGGGAAAGCCTACCCCGGTGTCGCGCGCGGCCAGCGGGGTTTCGATCGGGAAGCTGCCGCCGTACTCGGTGAACTCGCGCGGGGCGGCGCGGTCCTGCTGGAAGCCCTCGGCGCGCTCCGTCGCCGTCCGCTCGACCAGCCGCAGCGAGGTGCCGTCGGAGAAGACGAGCCGCGCCTGCGCGCCCGGCGTGCCGCGGAAGCGCACGTCCACCCTCTCCCCCCTGACGCCGGTGATCACCCCGCGCGGCTGCACGCTCCCCGGCACGATGGCCAGCGCCCCGGTGGGGAGCGTCGCCGAGGCCGCGGGGACGCGCACCGTGCGCGTGGCGGCCACGGCCTGGTCGCCCACGCGCGCCTGCAGGCGGTACACCCCGTCGCGCGGCACGGGGACAAAGGCCAGGAAGGCGCCGTTGGGCGCCACCCGCACCGGCGCGCCGTCGATGGTGAGCGACGCGGCCCCCGTCCCCACGCTGCCGAAGACGAAGTTGCTGTCGCTGGTGGTGAGCGCCGCGCCCTCGGCCGGGTACACCACGTCGATGGCGAGCGCGCCCTCGCGCCGGGGCACGGGGGGGAGCTCGCCGCGCGCTTCGGCGACCGGTTCCTCGACCACGCCCGGCGTATCGGCGTCGGGAGGCGGCCCGGGCGGCACCGGCCGGGCAGGCGTGCACCCGGCCGCGGCCGCCAGCAGCGCGCAGGCGCCGAGGACGCGTCGCCTCATCCCCCCTCCCTCTCCCGCGGCGCGAGCGCCTCGTCCGGGTGCGTGGTCACCTCGCCGCTGTGCTCGGCGGCGCCGCGGGGCACGTCGCGGTTCCAGGGCACCACCAGCGGCAGCAGGAGCACGGCCGGGAGACCCGTCGCCACGGTCAGCAGGAAGAAGCTCTCCCACCCCGTCCGCTCCGCGATGGCGCCGGAGGGGGCGACGATGAAGTCGCGCGCGAACGCCATCAGGCTGGTGAGGAGGGCGAACTGGGTGGCGGAGAAGCGCTTGCTGCACAGGCTCATCATGAACGCCACGAACACCGCCGTCACCAGCCCGCCGCAGAAGTTCTCCACCACGATCGCTCCCACCAGCGCCGAGCGGTCCGGTCCCGTGCGGGCCAGCCACCAGTACGCCAGGTTGCTCCCCACCTGGAGGAAGGCGAAGATCCAGACGGAGCGGTTGATCCCCAGCTTGGCCACCACCGCGCCGCCGGCCAGCACCCCCACGATGGTGGCGCCGAGCCCGATCCCCCCCCGCACCACGCCCACCGTGCTCTGCGAGAAGCCGATGTCGATCAGGAACGGCGTGGTCATGTTGGCCGCGAAGCGGTCGGCCAGCTGGTAGCAGATGGTGAAGAGGAGGAGGACGATCCCCCATCCCAGTCCCGTGCGCCGGAAGAACTCGAGGAACGGCTTCACCACCGCGTCGGCCAGCGAGAGGGGCGGCGTGTCGCGCAGCACCGGCTCGGGGGCGAAGAGGGTGGCGCCCACGCCCAGCAGCATCAGCGCCGCCATCAGCAGGTAGACGGTGGGCCAGGGCATGTGGTCCGCCAGCACCAGCGCCAGCCCGCCGGTGAGGAGGAGGGCGATGCGGTAGCCGAGCACGCCGAGCGCCGCGCCCGCGCCCAGCTCGCGCTCGTCGAGCGCGTCCACCTGGTAGGCGTTGAAGACCACGTCCTGGCTGGCGCTGAAGAAGGCGATGACCAGCGCGTTGATCGCCAGCAGCTTCAGCCCGCGCTGCGGGTCGTGCAGCGACATGGCGGCGATGGAGAGCACCAGCGCCACCTGGGTGATGGCCAGCCAGCCGCGGCGGCGCCCCAGGAAGGGGGGCACGTAGCGGTCCATCACCGGCGCCCAGAGGAACTTCCACGAGTAGGGGGCGCCGAGGAGGGAGACGAGCCCCACGGTGGTGAAGTCCACGCCCTCCACCGTCATCCACGCCTGGAGGGTCTGGCTGGTGAGGAAGAGCGGCAGCCCCGAGGCGAAGCCCAGGAGGAGCATCGCCGCCATCTTCCGCTGCCCGAAGACGCTCAGCAGCGATGCCCGGGTTTCGCTCAAGGGCCGGCCTCCGGGTGCGAAGTGCGAAGTGCGAAGTGCTACCGGTCGAATCCCGACGACAGCCCGGCGAGGCCGCCGCGGACGCCCGCCAGCCAGGCCACGGCCGCCTCCTGCATGATCCCCTCGCCCCCCCACGTCGCCAGCAGGTGGCGCGCCGTGGGAAGCTCTCCGGCGAGGCGCGGGTGGCTGAAGAGGATCACCGTGGCCTCCGGCGCCTCGTCCGTCACCTGGCGCACCCGCTCGCGCGCGGCCGCGGAGATCCCCGGGCGCCCCTTCCAGGCGCGGATGTCCGAGTAGAGCGCCACCAGCGGGGTGCCATCGTCCGAGAGCTCCACCCCCGCCCGGCGCAGCGCCGCGGGGAAGGCGTCGCGCGGGAAGGGCGGCCAGGGGCCGCCGGCGTCGTCCTCCACCTCCACCAGGCGCACCGGGCCCTCCGGCAGGGACGGGGCGCCGCGCAGCGCCCGCAGCGCCCGCACCGCCGTCTCCAGCGCCCAGCGGCGGTCCTCCTCGCGGCCATATTCGCCCGCGGGGCCGCCCGCCACCCGCTCGGCGGCGCGCGCCACGCGGGCCAGCGCGTCCTCCACCCGTGCCCGCGGCAGGCGGCCGTCTTCCACCGCCGCCGTCATCTCGCGGACCACGCCCTCCATGTCCTTGGGATAGAGGAGCACGTCGCACCCGGCGGCGACCGCGCGCACCGACGCGCCTGCCTCGCTCCCGCCCTCGGTGAGCCCCTCCATGATGATGGCGTCCGTCACCACCAGCCCGTCGAACCCCAGCTCGCCGCGCGCCACCTCGCCCAAGATGCGCGGCGAGAGGGTGGCGGGGAGCCCGGCGGGGTCGAGCGCGGGGTAGACGACGTGCGCCGTCATCAGGCTGTCCACCCCGGCGGCGACGGCGGCGCGGAAGGGGCGCAGGTCCGCCTCCAGCAGCGCGCGCGGCACGCCGACGACGGGGCGCTCGATGTGCGAGTCGCCCACTGTGCGGCCGTGCCCGGGGAAGTGCTTGGCGCAGGAGAGGGCGCCGCCCCGCGCGCACCCGCGCACCCAGGCGGCCACCTGCGCGGCCACCTTCTCCGGGTCGGTGCCGAAGGCGCGCACGCCGATGATCGGGTTCTCCGGCTCCAGGTCCACGTCCGCGTCCGGGGCGTAGACCCAGTTCACCCCCAGGGCGCGGGCCTCGCGGCCGGTCAGCTCGCCCGCGCGCCCGGTGGTCTCCGGGTCGTCGAGCCACCCCAGGGCGGCGGCGGGGGGAAGGGGCGTGGCCCCGCGGAACTGCTGCCCCGCGCCGCGCTCCAGGTCACTGGCGACGAGCAGGGGATGGGGCGCGCGCGCGTGCAGCTCCTCCGTGAGCTTCCGCACCTCCGCGGCGGGACCGCCGAAGAGGATGAATCCCCCCACGCCCAGCTCCAGCCCGCGCTCGATCCCGGCGCGGGCGGCCTCGTAGCGGTGCTCGTCGCTCCAGCGGATGGCCGGCAGCAGCAGCCTGGCAACGTTCATGGTCACTTTCGCACTCTCGCACTCTCGCACTTTCGCACTCCCCGAAAGCAGCGCAGCGGGCGACGCAAGCCGCGCACCCGCTGCAATCTCCATCCCAGGACTCGTCGCTCTCATGGCGGCGGCGGCGCGCCCCGGTCCGCGGGCCAGGGGAGCGCCAGCGGCGTCAGCCCCGGCCCCCGCAGCACGAAGCTCTGCGACTCCTCCGCCACCACCATCTCCCGCGCCGGCGACCACGCCCCCGCCCGGTTCTCGCGCAGCGTGGCCCGCAGCCGCCCCAGGTCCTCCACCGGCCCGCCCGAGAACGAGGCGCCGAGCACCGCGTACTCGAAGGTGACCCCCGCGGGGGTCTCGCGCCGGGTGTTGGGGAGCTCGCGCAGGTAGACGAAGCGGTCGGTGAAGGGCACCGGCCGCGGGGCGATCCCCCGCCCGATGCGCACCGTCTGCCCCGTGCGCAGGTCGCGCACCCGCACCTCGCGGTCCGCCTCGTAGACCACCGCCGCGCGGGTGGGGCTGAAGAAGGCCGGCACCACCCCGTTCGCCACCTCCACCACCTGCGCCAGCGGCACCAGCGCGCTCCCGGGGAGCTGCACCCACACCGCCCCCACCTCCAGCCCGGTGGAGGTGTCGCGCTGGGTGGGCTGGAAGACGATCTGCGGCACCGAGTCCGCCCCGCTGGTGCGGAGCTGCCCCCGGTCGTCGCGGGCCAGCGCCGCGCCCCGCCCCTCGAAGACGGTGAGCAGCTGCCGCGCGATGGTGCGGATCTGCGGGTCCTCCTCGGTGGCGAGCAGCGCCCGCACCAGCGGCGCGTCGGTGACGTCGAACGACTGCAGCGCCGTGAGCCGCACGGTGCGCGAGGGGTCGCCGACGGCGGCGCGCAGCGCGTTGCGGGCGGCCACCGAGTCCGCCACGAAGCGCTGCAGCCCCTCGGC
This sequence comes from Longimicrobiaceae bacterium, assembly GCA_036277195.1. Classification (GTDB taxonomy): domain Bacteria; phylum Gemmatimonadota; class Gemmatimonadetes; order Longimicrobiales; family Longimicrobiaceae; genus Longimicrobium. Next base: position 7,301 of record DASUNK010000123.1, read on the forward strand.
GGCGGCGGCGCGCAGCGCGTCGGAGCCGCTGGCGGCCAGGTAGCGCCGCAGGAGCGAGACGGCCCCGAACCCGCCCCGGTACGCCAGCAGCACCATGGCGTTCACCCGCACCCGCTCGTCCTGCTCGCCGTCCTCGATGATGCCGATGAGGATCTCGTCCAGCTCGGGGCCCATCACCTCCAGCCGCGCCCGCTCGCGGAAATAGGCGGGGGTGGGCTCCTCCGCCAGCACGGCCACCGTCTCGTAGCGCAGGCGGGCCGCCCCCCAGCGCGGCGGCGGCTGGCGGGAGAAGAGCTCAGCGCACCCGCCCAGCAGCAGCAGCGCCGCCAGCGCGAGCACCGCCCGCGCCGGGCGCCCGCCCCGGAAGAGAGTGCGTTCAGCCATGGCCGCCTTCCGGAAGAAGGTCCGTCGCGCCGCCGCCCGGGGTGAGCGACCCCAGGACGCGCGGTCCCGCGGCGCCGGTGGCGCCGGGCACGTTGGCCGGTATCCCCCGCAGGTGCGCCCACGCCAGCACGGCGAAGGCCACCGCCTCCTTGGCCTCGGGGTCCACCCCCAGCGCCGAGCCGTCCACCACCGGGAGCGGGTGCAGCAGTGATCTGACCCGCGCCACCAGCGTGGGGTTCCGCGCCCCGCCCCCGGTGAGCACCACCTCGTCCACCCCGCGGGGGAGGAGCCAGCGGGCGTACGCGTCGGCCACGGTGCGGGCGGTGAGCTCGGTGAGCGTGGCCACCAGCTCCAGCCAGTCGGCGTCGCCCTCGGGGCGCACCGCCTCCACCAGGCGCTCCACGAAGGGGCGGCCGAACTCCTCGCGCCCCGTGCTCTTGGGCGGCTCCGCGGCGAAGTACGGGTGCCGCAGCAGCTCGTCCAGGAGCGCCCCGTCCACCCGGCCGCGCGCCGCCAGCCGGCCGTCGCGGTCGAAGGTGTGGCGCCCGCCGGTGGCCATCTCCACCGCCGCGTCGATCAGCGCGTTCCCCGGCCCGGTGTCGAAGGCGAACACCGCGTCGCCGCTCCCCCGCGGCGGCACCCGGGTGACGTTGCCGATGCCGCCCAGGTTCTGCAGGGCGCGCGCCCGCCCGGGGACGGAGAAGAGCGCCTGGTCCACCCAGGGCACCAGCGGCGCCCCGTGCCCGCCGGCCGCCAGGTCGCGCGAGCGGAAGTCCGCCACCACCGGGCGCCCGGTGCGCTCGGCGATGGTGGCCGGGTCGCCCAGCTGCAGGGTGGCGCCGCGCCGGCCGTCCGCCGGGGGGCGGTGCCACACCGTCTGCCCGTGCGACCCCACCACCTCCACCCGCTCCGGCGGCACGCCCGCCTCGGCGCACACCCGCAGCGCCGCCTCGGCCAGCCACTCGCCCAGCTCCGCGTGCAGGGCGCAGAGCGCCTCGGCGGTGCCCTTCAGGATCCCGGCGTGGATGGCGGCGCGCCGCTCCTCGCCGTACGGCGCCGTCAGCCAGTGCACCACCCGCGCCCGCACGTCGCCGGGGCCGTCGCCGTCGACCTCCACCAGCGCCGCGTCCACCCCGTCGAGCGAGGTGCCGCTCATCAGCCCCACCACCAGCACGCCGCTACCCCTCCCCGCCCGCGGCGGCCCGCAGCTCCGCCAGCAGCCGCCCGTCGTTGGCGGCGGCGGTGGCGAGGAGCTGCCAGGCGGTCACCGCGCCGCCGGCGCCCAGCGGCGACGCCCACGCCCACACCTCGGGGCCGCGCCGCTGCACCGCCGCGAAGTTGCGCCC
>DASUNK010000124.1:0-9844 GCA_036277195.1 Longimicrobiaceae bacterium
CGCTGGAGCAAGCCTCCAGCGCCGGTTCAGTGGATCTACCCGCCGAGGGCGTCCTACCCCTGCGCCGTCTTGATCAGGTCGAACATCGGCAGGTACATCGCGATCACCATCCCGCCGATCACGATGCCCATGATCACGATCATCACCGGCTCCAGGATGCTGGTCAGCGCCGACACCGCCGCGTCCACCTCGTCGTCGTAGAAGTCCGCGATCTTGGTCAGCATGTCGTCGAGCCCGCCCGTCTGCTCGCCCACGTTGATCATCTGCACCACCATCGGGGGGAACACCCCGCTCGCCTTCAGCGGCTCCGCGATGGTGGCGCCCCCCGCGATGCTGGCCCGCGACTGCATCACCGCGTCGTGGATCACCCGGTTCCCCGCGGTGCGCGCGGTGATCTGCAGCCCCTCCAGGATCGACACCCCCGAGGACACCAGCGTCCCCAGCGTGCGGGTGAAGCGCGACACCGCGCTCTTGCGCAGCAGCGACCCCAGGATCGGGAAGCGCAGCAGCGCCTTGTCGATCAGCAGCTGCCCCGACTCCGTCCGGTAGTACGCCCGGATGGCGAAGACCAGCGCGACCACCCCCAGGAAGAGGAAGAGGATGTAGTTCTGCAGGAAGTTGCTCACCCCCAGCACCACCAGCGTGGGGAAGGGGAGCGCGAGCCCCGCGTCCGAGAAGATGGAGGCGAACACCGGCACCACCTTCCAGAGCAGGATGGTGGTGGCCGCCACCACCACGAAGAGCATCACCGCCGGGTAGGTCATGGCGCCCTTGATCTTGCGGATCAGGGCGTCGTTCTTCTCCAGGAACACCGCCAGGCGCAGCAGGATGGTGTCCAGGATGCCGCCCGCCTCGCCCGCCGCCACCATGTTCACGTACAGCTCGGTGAACACCTTGGGGTGCTTGCGCAGCGAGTCGGCCAGCGTCTGCCCGGCCTGGATGTCGTGCAGCACCTGCTCGATGATCTTGCGGAAGAACTTGTTCTCCGTCTGCTCGGCCAGGATGCTCAGGCTCTGCACCAGCGGCAGGCCCGCGTTGATCATGGTGGCGAACTGGCGGGTGAAGATCACCACCTCGCGGGTCTTGATCCCGGTGCCGATCTGGAAGTTGAGATCGCGCGCCTTGGTGGTCACCGAGATCGGCCGCAGGCGCTGCCGCATCAGGTAACCCACCACCTCGTCGCGGGTGGGGAGCTCGATCTCGCCGTTCAGGATCTCGCCCGTGGCGGCACGGGCGCTGTACGTGAAGACGGGCATGGGCTCGAGTCCTTTGCGTTACGCGGGTACCGGCTCGCCCACCTTGGAGCGGAACTCGGCTTCGTCGGAGGTGGAGCGGAGGCACTCCTCCAGCGTCACCTCGCGCTGGATGTACAGCTGGTAGAGGGCGTCGTTGAGGGTCTGCATGCCGTGCTTCTTCCCGGCCTGCATGATGGAGTAGATCTGGTGCACCTTGTCGTCGCGCACGCAGGCGCGGATGGCGGGGGTGCACACCATGATCTCCGCCGCCATCACCCGGCCGCGGCCGCGCGCCTTGGGGAGGAGCTGCTGGGTGATCACCCCCTCCAGCACGAAGGCGAGCTGCGCCCGCACCTGCGGCTGCTGGTGCGCGGGGAAGACGTCGATGATGCGGTTGATGGTCTCGGCGCAGCTGTTGGTGTGCAGCGTGGCCAGGCAGAGGTGCCCCGTCTCGGAGATGGTGAGCGCCGCCTGGATCGTCTCCAGGTCGCGCAGCTCGCCCACCAGGATCACGTCCGGGTCCTGCCGCAGGGCGTACTTCAGCGCGCGGGCGAAGCTCTGCGTGTCGCTCCCCACCTCGCGCTGGTTCACCATGCAGCTCTGGTGGCGGTGGATGAACTCGATCGGGTCCTCGATGGTGAGGATGTGCCCGCGCCGCTCCTTGTTGATCTTGTCGAGCATGGCCGCCAGCGTGGTGCTCTTCCCCGAGCCGGTGGGCCCGGTCACCAGCACCAGCCCGCGCGGCTTCTCGGCGAACTTGGCCACCACCGGCGGCAGGCGCAGCTCCTCGAAGGTGGAGATCTTGAAGGGGATCTGCCGGATGGCCAGCGCCACGCACCCGCGCTGCTTGTAGGCGTTGCCGCGGAAGCGCGCCAGGTTCTGGATGCCGAAGGAGAAGTCCAGCTCGTCCTCGGTCTCGAACCGCTTCTTCTGGTTCTCGGTGAGGATCGAGTAGGTGAGCTGCAGGGTGTCCTTGGGCGTCAGGATGTAGTCGCTGACGCTGTCGGTGATGAAGCCGTCCACCCGCAGCTTGGGGCGCTCGCCCGCGGTGATGTGCAGGTCCGAGGCCCCGCGCTCGATCATCTCCTCCAGCAGGGCGCGGAGGTTCACCCCCCGCTGCACCTGGGCTTCCGTGGTCACGCTCATCTGGTTCCCGTGTGGTTCCTGCTGGTGAGGGCGCGGGGGCGGCTCAGGCGGCCGTCTCGCGCAGCACTTCCTCCAGGGTGGTGATCCCGCGCCGCACCTTGAGCATGCCGTCGGCGCGCAGCGTCAGCATCCCCTCGGCGATGGCCTGGTCCTTCAGCTCGGCGGTGGAGGCGCCCGAGAGCACCATCCGCCGCAGGGCGGGCGACATCGGCATCACCTCGTACAGCCCCTGCCGCCCGCGGTAGCCGCTCCCGCCGCAGTTGTCGCAGCCGGCGCCGTGCTGGAAGTCGATCCCCTCCACGTCCGCCTGGGTGAGCCCCGCGGCGTGCAGCTGCTCGGGGGTGTAGCGCACCGGCTCCTTGCAGTTGGTGCAGATGCGGCGCACCAGCCGCTGCGCCGTGATCATGTTCACCGCGCTGGCCACGTTGAACGCCTCGATCCCCATGTCGATCATGCGGGTGATGGTCGAGGGGGCGTCGTTGGTGTGCAGGGTGGAGAGCACCAGGTGGCCGGTGAGCGCCGCCTTGATGGCGATGGACCCCGTCTCCATGTCGCGGATCTCGCCGACCATGATGATGTTGGGGTCCTGGCGCAGGAACGCCCGCAGCGCCGCCGCGAAGGTCATCCCGATGTCGCTGCGCACCTGCACCTGGTTGATCCCCTGCAGGTTGTACTCGACCGGGTCCTCGGCGGTGAGGATGTTGACCTCGTGGGTGTTGATCCGCGAGAGCGCGCTGTAGAGCGTCGTGGTCTTCCCCGAGCCGGTGGGGCCGGTCACCAGCACCATCCCGTACGGGTTCATGATGGCGCGCATGAAGTCCGTCTCCGCCTTGGGCTCCATCCCGAACTTCTCCAGGTCGAGCGACAGGCTCCCCTTGTCGAGGATGCGGAGCACGATCTTCTCCCCGAAGAGGGTGGGGAGGGTGGAGACGCGGAAGTCGATCACCCGCTTGCCGAAGCGCAGCTTGAGGCGGCCGTCCTGCGGCACCCGCCGCTCGGCGATGTTCAGGTCCGAGAGGATCTTGAAGCGCGAGATGAGGGCCGCCTTCATCTTGGTGGGCGGCCGCATGATCTCCTGCAGCACCCCGTCGATGCGGTAGCGCACCCGCACCTCCTTCTCGTAGCACTCGAAGTGGATGTCCGAGGCCCCGCGGTGCACCGCGTCGGTCAGGATGCCGTTGATCAGCTTGACGACGGGCGCCTCCTGCACCGCCGCCTGCAGGTTGCCGACGTCCTCCTCCTGCTCGTCGCCGACCAGCTCGATCTCCTCCTGGTCGAACTGCTTGAGGAGCTCGTTGATCTTCTCGTCGGCGGCCTCGTACTCGCGCTCGATGATCTTGCGCAGCGAGAAGTCGCCGGCGATCACCGGCTCCACGTCCAGGCGGGTGATGAACTTCAGGTCGTCGATCACCCCCAGGTCCGTGGGGTTCGCCATGGCCACGGTGAGCGTGCGCCCCACGCGGCGCAGCGGCAGCACCTGGTGCTTCACGGCGATCTCGGAGGGCACCAGCTTGAGGATCCTGGGATCGAGCTTCACCCGCTCCAGGTCCACGGCCGGCACGCGGTGCTGCCGCGCCAGGGCGCGCACCAGGTCCTGCTCGTGGAGGAAGCCCAGCTTCACCAGCGAGAAGCCGATGCGCGTGCCGTTCTGGCGCGCGTCGTCGAGCGACTTCTGGAGCTGCTCGCGGGTGATCAGCTGTTCGCGGACGAGCTGCTCGCCGATGCGGTCGGCGGGAGCGGAGACTGCCATGGGATCCTGGAAAGGCGATGCGGCCGAACGCCGGGGTGGGGCGGGGCCGGTGCGTCAGCGACTGGTTGGCAGGCGAGTTGACAAATTCGCGGTAAGCGTATGCCAAGTCAAGGGGTAGCCCGCACCCGGGGAGCCAGGCGCTCCGCCGTTTTCGGCCCGATTCCGGGGACCTCGGCCAGCTCGGCGGGCGAGCGGAAGCGTCCGTTCCGCGCCCGCCACTCCACGATGCGCGCCGCCAGCGCCGGGCCCACGCCGGGGAGCCGCTCCAGCTCCGCCGCCCCGGCGGTGTTCAGGTCCACCACCTCCGGCCCCGCCTCCGCGGCGGGCGTGCGGGTGCGCGGGGAGATGGACGACGGAGCCGGGGGGAGGGTCACGTGCGGGGCCACGGCGGCCAGCACGGCGGGGCCCACGCCGGGGACGGAGTCGAGGTCCGCCAGGGTGCGGAAGCGGCCGCGGGCGGCGCGGTGCGCGGCGATCCCGGCGGCCAGCGCGGGGCCGACCTTGGGGAGGCGGTCCAGCTCGGCGGCGGGGGCGGTGTTGGGGTCGATGCGCTCGCCGGGGGCCAGGGGCAACGCGCGGCGGGCCTCGTCCGCGGCTTTAGCGGCGGTGGCCTGGCGCAGCCGCGCCGCGTCCGCCGGCGACTCGGCCGCGCCCGTCAGCTCGGGGGGCGGCGGGTCGCGGCGGAGGGTGCGCGCCCCCGCCCCGGCGGCGAGGAGCAGCGCCACGACGCCCAGCGCCAGGCGCTCCTGCGGGGTGGTGCTCACGGAAGTGCGAAAGTGCGAGAGTGCGAAAGTGCGAGAGTAGGGGCGCGATTCATCGCGATTCATCGCGCCCGTGCCGGCCCTGGCGCGTGGGCTGCAATAACGCGAGGTCCGCTTCGGCGCGCAAGGGCGCCGTTCACCCGCGGCGGAACGGGCCAACCGGCGTGGCGGTATCAAGCCGGGTTCGACATCAGGGAGGAACGGGGCGTATACTACCGCATGAAGATCCTCACGCGCTACCTGCTGCGGGCCCACCTCGGCCCCTTCCTCTTCGCCTTCTGCGCGCTCACGGGCGTCATCCTCATCAACACCCTGGCCCGCCGCCTGGCGGACCTGGCGGGGAAGGGGCTCCCCCTGGACGTGGTGCTGAAGTTCTTCGTCCTGGCCCTCCCCGCCACCGTGGCCCTCACCTTCCCGATGGCCGTGCTGGTGTCGGTGCTCTACACCTTCTCCAACTTCACCGCGGAGAACGAGATCACCGCCATGAAGGCGAGCGGGGTGGACCTCAAGCGCCTCCTCCTCCCCCTGCTCACCGCCGCCGGGATCATCACCGTCTTCATGGTCTGGTTCAACGACCGGGTGCTCCCCGAGGCCAACCACCGCTGGAGCCAGCTCTTCAACGACATCACCCGCAAGACGCCCACGCTCATCCTGCAGGAGCAGACCATCAACCGCATCCAGGCCGGCACCGGCGCGCGCACCTACTACCTGCGCGCCGCGCGCATCGAGCCCGGCAGCAACCGGCTGTGGGACGTGGTGATCTTCGACATGGGGAACGACCTGCAGGCCCGCACCATCTGGGCGGACTCGGGGCGCGCCGTCTTCAACGCCAACCAGACCGACCTGCTCATCCGCCTCTACGACGGGCACGTGCGCGAGTTCCGCTACGACGACCCGCGCACCTTCACCCGCATCTACTTCGACGAGCAGACCTTCGGCATCCCCGGCGTGGGGAACACCCTCGACATCACCGAGGGCGGGGGCGGCTACCGCGGCGACCGCGAGCTGACCATCGGCATGCTGGAGGGGCGGGTCGACACCCTGGCCCGCGAGCGGCGCGACCTGGTCAGGACCGTGCGCCGGCGGGCGTCGGAGGACCTGGACTTCGCCCTCTCCGGCGGCCGGGTGCGCCCCGCGGGCGAGCCGGCGCTCCCCGGCGGCGGGGTGGACGAGGGCGGGGTGCGCTTCCAGACCCGCCGCACCGCCGAGGAGCTGGCCGGCACGCTCCGCCGGGTGGAGGACGTGGAGCGGCAGGTGCGCGAGTACGAGGTGGAGATCCACAAGAAGTACTCGATCGCCGTGGCCTCGCTGGTGTTCGTGATCGTGGGCGCGCCGCTGGCCCTGCGCTTCGGGGGCGGGGGGATCGGGATGGTGATCGCCACCTCCCTGATGATCTTCTCGCTCTACTACGTGGGGCTCATCGGCGGCGAGGTGCTGGCCGACGCGGGGAAGGTGACGCCCGTGGTCTCCATGTGGGGGGTGAACGCGGCGATGACGGTGGTGGGATGCCTGGGGCTGCTGGCGATGGGGCGCGAGACCTCCACCGCGCGCAGCAGCGGGTGGGACACGCTCGTCCAGGCCCTCCGCGACGCGCTGGCGGCGCCGCGCGCGCGGCTGCAGCGCCGGAAGGCGGCGGCATGACCAAGCTGCTGGATCGCTACCTGGCGCGGCAGTTCGTGGGGACCTTCATGGGGCTCATCCTGGGGATCCCGCTCCTGTTCATCATCGCCGACATCACCGACAACATCGAGGACTACATCGAGGACGGGGTGGGCTACGGCCGGCTGGCGCTGGCCTACGTCTACCAGCTTCCCCTCTTCATCCAGTACGCCTTCCCGATCGCCGCGCTGGTGGCCACCGTCTTCACCATCGGGCGGATGACGCGCCACCAGGAGATCACCGCCGCCAAGGCGGGAGGGGTGAGCTTCTACCGCCTCTTCGTGCCGATCGGGGCGCTGGGGGTGGTGCTGAGCCTGGCGGCGCTGGGGCTGGGCGAGCTCGCGCCGGTCACGCTGGGGAAGCGGGCGGTGCTGCTGGGGCGGCGCACGGCCAGCAGCGTGGAGTCGCGCTCGTACTTCGTCTACCAGACGGAGCGCGAGGGGCTGCTCTCGGCGCGGCAGCTCAACACCGCCACCCGGGAGCTGACGGGCGTGGTGCTGGAGCGCAAGGCCGCGGGCGAGGAGCCGGGGATGCACCGCCTGGCGGACCGGGCCGTCTGGACGCCGGGGCGCGGCTGGCTGCTGGAGCGCGGCTACGTGCGTAGGCTCTACCCGGACGGGCGCGAGATCACCACCCGCTTCGACACCCTGCGCGTGCGGGGACTGGTGGAGACGCCCGAGGACCTGCTGGGCGAGCCAAAGGACCCGGAGGAGATGCGCTACGCGGAGATGTCGCGCTTCATCGGCGCCATTGAGCGCTCGGGGGGCGATGCGGCGCCGCTGCGGGTGGAGCGGGCGCAGAAGCTGGCGATCCCGATGGCGGTGATGGTGATCATGCTCTTCGGGGCGCCGCTGGTGACGAGCTCGCAGCGGGGCGGGGCGGCGTACGGGGTGGGGATCAGCCTGGCGATCACCATCATCTACATGCTGATGTTCCGGGTGGGGAAGGCGCTGGGGAGCAGCGGGGCGGTGGAGCCGCTGCTGGCGGCGTGGGGGCCGAACCTGCTCTTCCTGGTGGCGGGGCTCATCCTCATGGCCCGCGTGCGGACGTAGTGCGTCCACCTCGTCTAGATTTCCTGGCCGGTCGGGGATAGATTCACGTCCGTGCGAGACCGCGCCAACGGATGCCCCGACCCCGGATGGATACTTTCGAGTTCATCATCGACGGTCCCCCGGTGTCGCAGCAGACGAGACGGCGGCGGCGGCTCGTAGAATGGCGGCAAGCGGTGCTGACCGCCGCCCGGTCGTTCTGGCCCGCCGGCGCGCTGCCCTTCGGCGGGCTCGTCAGCGTTACCGTTTTCTACTTCTACGTGGACGCACCGGTCGACATCGACAACATCGTCAAACCGATCCACGATGCGCTGATCGGTCTGGTTTATGCCGACGACCTGCAGGTATCCGATTCGATCAACCGGCGGCGTGCCCTGCATGGTGAGTTCTTCGTCGGCGAGATCACACCGATCCTCGCCATGGGGCTGGATCGGAGAACCGAGTTCCTGTACGTGCGGGTGAGCGATGCCCCTGACCGTGGAGGACTGTACTTCGCATGACCAACGCTGCCGACTCGTACCCGAAGCGCGTGGAGAGGATCGCGCAGAGCTATCGAGCGTGGGGGTACGAGGTACTGGCGGAGCCCGGAAAGCGGGACCTGCCTGCTGCCCTGGGCTCCTACCGGCCCGACCTCCTAGCGCGCAACGGCGACGTCACCGTTTTTATCGAGGTGGCCGACGATGAGCCGGCACCAGGCCACTACCAAGAGGTTGCTGAGAGGGTCCGTTCCATTCCCGGCTGGCGCTACGACCTGTTCCTGCCGGACAGGCGGGAACCCGCTACTGTGGGAGACGGCTTCCCACCCCTGCTTCGGGAAGAGATCCACAGCCGCTATCGCGAGGCAGAGGCACTCCGCGCGGCTGGGCATGCCGATGCGGCCCTCCTGCTCGCCTGGGCGGCGACCGAAGCCCTGCTCCGGCTGCTAGCGGAGCGGGAAGATGCCACGCTCCCACGCCAAGAAACTCCCTTCCTCCTCAAGCACCTCGTAACCCTCGGGGTCATCAGCCGGGACCAGTTCGTGCTCCTGCGCGAGGCTGCGGCCCGCAGGAACGCCGTTGCGCACGGCTTCGCCGTCGGCGAGAGCGGTCGCCTGGCAGAAAGACTTATCGAACTGGGTGACGAGTTGGCGGCTGAAGCGATCCAGTGAGGCCGCCACTCATCGCGGCCGGGTGCGGCGGGTGGGGGTGGCCTGGAGGGGGTCGTCGGGCCAGTAGTGCTTGGGGTAGCGGCCCTTGAGGTCCTTCTTCACCTCGAAGTATCCCGTCTTCCAGAAGCTCGCCAGGTCGCGCGTGACCTGCACCGGCCGGTGTGCAGGCGACAGCAGGTGCAGCGTCAGCGGCACCCGCCCTCCACCCACCCGCGGCGTCTCGGTCCACCCGAACACCTCCTGCAGCCGCACCGCCAGCACCGGCGCCGCCGGGTCCGCGTAGTCCACCGGGATGCGCGAGCCGCTCGGCACCTCCAGGTGCGCGGGCGCCAGCTCGTCCAGCCGGCGGCGCTGCTCCCAGGACAGCATCCCCTCCAGCAGCATCCCGATGTCCAGCCGCTGCAGCTCGTCGCGGCGGCGCAGGCCGTACAGGTGCGGGAGGAGCCACGCGCGCGCCGTCGCCGCCAGCGCGGCGTCGGAGACGTCCGGCCAGGCGGGGTCGAGGGCGCGCAGGAAGCCGAGGCGCGCCTGGAGCTGCCGCGCGTGCCGGCTCCATCCCAGCACGTCCAGCCCCTCCTCCTCCACCACGCGTGCCAGAGCCTCGGCCACGGCGGCCGGGTCCGCGTCCGGGAGCGGCGCCTGCCGCAGCACCAGCGCCCCCAGCCGCTCGCGCCGCAGGGCGCGCACGGCCCCGGCGGCGGCGTCCCATTCCACCACCTCCTCGCGCTCCACCTGCTCGCCGAAGTGCGCCAGCAGCTCCGCCAGCTCCACCGGCGCGGCCAGGTAGAGGGTGCTCTCGCGCCCCTGCCCGTCCAGCTCGGCCGCCACCAGGTACGGCGCCGCGGCGAGCGCCGAGGGCGCGGCGAGGGCCGCCCCGCGCCCGTTGCGCAGCAGGTAGCGCGCGGCCTGCCCCGGCCGCCGCTGGGCGATGCGGTCCGGGTAGGCGAAGGCGAGCACGATCCCGGCCGACTCCACGTCGTCCGGCGCGCCGCCGGGGCGGTAGCCGAGCTGCCGCGCCAGGTGGGCGGCCTCGGCGCGGGCGCGGCGCACGCCCTCGCGGTCCGGCGCGTGACCGGGGAGGGTGCCGCCGCGCAGCG
>DASUNK010000125.1:0-5773 GCA_036277195.1 Longimicrobiaceae bacterium
CCGCTTCCACCTGGAGATGCTCACCGAGGAGCTGGTGGCGGCCGGGGTACCGCCCGCCGAGGCCGCCGCCCGGGCGCGGGCGCGCTTCGGCGACGTGGGCCGCATCCGCGACGCCTGCCGGCGCATCGGCGAGGCCGGCGAGGCGAGGCGGCGGCGCCTGCGCGCCTGGGCGGACCTGGGGCAGGACCTGCGCTACGGCGCGCGCCAGCTCCGCCGCACCCCGGTGCTGGCCGCCGTGGCGGTGGCCACGCTCGCGCTGGGGATCGGCGCCAACACGGCGCTCTTCAGCGCGGTCGACGCGGTGCTCCTGCGGCCGCTGCCCTACCGCAACGCGGAGCGCGTGGTCGCCGTCAGCGAGAGCTGGCGCGGCACCCCGGGGCGGGTGGCGCCCGGCCTCTTCGTCGACTGGCGGGCGCAGGCCCGCTCCTTCGCCGCGCTGGCCGCCTTCGAGGGTGGCAGCTTCAACCTCAGCGGCGGCGCCACGCCGGAGCGGCTCTACGGCGCGCGCGTCTCCCCGGCCTACTTCGCGGTGGCCGGGCTCCCCCCCGCCCTCGGCCGCTACTTCCTCCCCCACGAGGAGCGCCCCGGCGCGGGCGACGTGGTGGTGCTGAGCCACGCGCTCTGGGCCACCCGCTTCGGCGCCGACCCCGGCGTGGCGGGGCGCGCCGTGCTCCTGAACGGCCGCCCCTACACGGTGGTGGGCGTGGCGCCCCCGGAGCTCACCCTCACTCCGGACGACGAGGCGCTCTGGGTGCCGCTGACGCTCACCGCGGCCGAGCGCGCCAAGTTCGACGGCCACCACCTGCAGGTGTTCGGGCGGCTGCGCCCCGGCGTGTCGCCCGCACGGGCGCAGGCGGAGCTGGCGCGGGTGACGGCGGAGGCGGCGCGGCGGCACCCGGTGGAGCTGGTGGACCGCACGGCACGGGTGGCGCCGCTGCGCGAGGCGCTGGTGGGCGGCTTCCGCCGGCGGCTCCTCCTGCTGCTGGCGGCGGTGGGCTCGGTGCTGCTGATCGCCTGCGGCAACGTGGCCAGCCTGCTGCTGGCGCGGGCGGCCGCGCGCCGCCGCGAGACGGCCATCCGCACCGCGCTCGGCGCCAGCCGGGGGCGGCTGGTGCGGCAGTTCCTGGCCGAGAGCCTGGTGCTGGCGCTGGCGGGGGGCGCGCTGGGGCTGCTGGTGGCCCGCGCCGGGCTGGGCGTGCTGCGGGCGCTGGCCCCCGCGGCGGTGCCGATGCTGCACCAGGCGCGGCTGGACCCGCGCGTGCTGGCCTTCGCGCTGGGGCTCTCGCTGGTGTGCGCGCTGGGCTTCGGGCTGGCCCCGGCGCTCTACGCCGCCCTCCCCGCTGCGGGGCCGCTCCGCTCCGCCGCCGTTGGACCGCGCCACGACCGGTTCCGCCGCGCGCTGGTGGCGGCGGAGGTGGCGGTGGCGCTCACCCTGCTGGCCGGCACGGGGCTGCTGGTGCGGAGCGCGCTGGCGCTGGCGGCGGTGCCCCCCGGCTTCGAGCCCAGGGGCCTCCTCACCCTGCGCCTGGCGCTCCCCGCGGACGAGTACCGCCAGCCGGAGGCGGTGGCCCGGGCCTTCTCGGCGGTGGTGCAGCGGGTGGGCGCGCTGCCGGGGGTCACGGTGGCGGGCGCCGTCAACCAGCTCCCGCTGGGAGGCGAGAGCACGGACGTGGGGCTGGCGGTGGAAGGACGCTCCTTCGCCGCCGGCGAGGCGCCGGTAGCGCACCTGCGGCTGGCGACGCCGGGGTACCTGGAGGCCATGCGCATCCCGCTGCGGCGCGGGCGGGCGCCCACCGCCCGCGACGGCGCCGGCTCGCCCCCGGTGGTGGTGATCAACGAGGCGCTGGCCCGCCGCCTCTGGCCGGGCGAGGACCCGCTGGGGAAGCGCCTGGCGTGCTGCAAGGGCGCGGGCACGACGCTGTGGCGCGAGGTGGTGGGCGTGGCGGGCGACGTGCGCCACTTCGGGCTCGACGCCTCTGCCCTCCCCGAGCTGTACGTGCCGCACGCCCAGGCGCCCGCCGAGTCGTGGACGTGGATGGACCGCTCGATGACGGTGGTGGCGCGCTCCTCCGCGCCCCCGGAGGCGCTGGCGGCGGCGGCGCGCCGGGCGGTGCTGGCGCTTGACCCCGACCTCCCCGTGTACGGGGTGCGCACCATGGAGCAGGTGATGGCCCGCTCCACCGCCGCCACCCGCTTCAGCCTCCGCCTCTTCGCGGGTCTCGGCGCGCTGGGGCTGGGGCTGGCGATGATCGGCCTCTACGGCAGCCTGGCCTACTTCGTCAGCCAGCGCAAGCAGGAGATCGGCGTGCGCCTGGCGCTGGGGGCGGGCACCGGCCGCGTGCTGGCACTGGTGGTGCGCCAGGGGCTCGGCACCGCCCTGGCCGGCGTGGGGATCGGGCTGCTGACGGCGCCCGCGCTCACCCGCGCCCTCTCCTCCCTCCTCTACGGCGTGCGCCCGGCCGACCCCCTCACCCTCGCCGCCGTGGGCGTGCTGGTGCTGCTGACGGCGGCGCTCGCCAGCTACCTCCCCGCGCGGAAGGCCGCACGGGTGGATCCGATGGTGTCGCTGCGGTACGACTAGTCCTAAGTCCTAAGTCCTAAGTCCTAAGTCCTAAGTCCTGAGTCCTGAGTCCTGAGAGTCCTGGGTGCCGTGCTCCCGTACGGCGCCGGGGAGCGCTCGCCCCCCGAACCACGCTGGAGGTCCCATGCATCGCATTTCCCCGCTGCTGCCGGCGCTCGCCGCCGCGCTGCTCGCCTGCGCCGGCCCCGAGGGCGCCGCCGTGGCCCAGCCCCCCGCGCAGGAGGAGCACCTCGCCGCCTTCCGCCAGGCGCAGGCCCGCTCCGCCGCCGGCGAGTGGGCGCAGGCCGCCCCGCTCTGGGAGCGGGTGGTGGAGACCAATCCGTACGGGGCGTTCGACTGGTACGAGCTGGGGCGGGCGCACTTCAACGCCGGCGGCTACCGCGCCTCCATCCCCGCCTTCGAGCAGGCGGTGGAGCTGGGCGGCCGGCCCCACTTCGCCGCCTTCAACCTGGCCCGTGGCCACGCCGAGCTCGGCGAGACCGAGGCCGCCCTGCGCTGGCTGGAGCGCGCGCTGCAGCTGGGCTACCGCGGCCGCTTCCAGGCGCAGACGGACACCTTCTTCAGGTCCCTGCGCGCCGACCCGCGCTTCCGCCGCCTCACCGGCGTGGTGGACGTGTCCGCCTTCTCGCGCGACGAGGGGTGGCGCTACGACGTGGGGGTGATGGTGGAGGAGATCGAGCGCATGCACCACCGCCCCTGGCACAAGATCCCCCGCGAGCGCTTCGTGGCCGCGGCCGAGGCGCTGCGCGCCGACATCCCCCGCCTGACCGACAACCAGATCATCATGCGCATGGCGGACCTGGCCGGCCTCGTGGGCGACGGGCACACCGGCATCCCCCCGCAGGCGGTGCCGCGCTGGGAGAACCGGGCGCTCCCCCTCCTCTTCTACCTCTTCCCCGAGGGGGTGTACCTGACGGCAGCCGATTCCGCGCACGCGGACCTGGTGGGCGCGCGCGTGCTCCGCATCGGCGGCCGTCCGGTGGAGCAGGTGGTGGACTCGGTGGGGAAGGTGGCGGGCGAGGACAACGCGCGCGGCTGGCTGCGCAAGGTGGCCTGGCAGCTGCGCTGGCCGCAGGTGCTGAACGGGCTCGGGTTCGCGGCCACGCCGGAGGCGCTGGAGCTGGCGGTGCGCGACCGCTCCGGGCGCGAGCGCACGGTGACGGTGCGCGCCGAGCCCACCCCCGCCGACTTCGACCGCATCACCGGGCGGCCGGGATGGATCCACGCCTTCCAGGCGGCGCCGGGGCCCGACCCGCTCTACCTGAAGCAGTGGCGCACCAACTACTGGTTCGAGCACCTCCCGGAGCACCGGATGATGTACTTCCAGTTCAACCTCGTGCGCGACATGCCGGCGGAGCCGTTCGCCGCCTTCGTGGAGCGGCTCTTCCGCGCCGTGGACTCGACGGGGGTGCGGACACTGGTGATCGATATGCGCTGGAACAACGGCGGCAACACCCTCCTCCTCCCGCCGCTGATCGACGCCATCGTCCGCACGCCGGCCATCAACCGCCCCGGCGGGCTCTTCGTGATCGCGGGGCGCAACACCTATTCGGCGGCGATGAACGCGGCCACCTACCTGGAGCGGAGCACCGCCGCCATCTTCGTGGGCGAGCCCACCTCGTCCAGCCCCAACTACGTGGGCGAGGACAACTTCGTCATGCTGCCGTACAGCCGCGTGAGCGTGGGCGCCTCGGACCTCTTCTGGCAGGCCAGCTGGCCCTTCGACCGGCGCACCTGGATCGCGCCGCGCCTGCTGGCGCCGCCCACCTGGGAGGCGTTCCGCAGCAAGCGCGACCCCGCGCTGGAGGCCATCCTGGCCTACCGCGAGCCGGTCAGTTGAACGAGCTGTCGGTGGCGGGCGAGAGGACGATGAAGGGCGTCTCGTGCGCCTCCAGCGCGCCCACGTGCACCACGAAGCGGTACACGCCCGCGCGGGGGAAGGTGACCCCCACCAGCGAGAAGACGTGGTTCGAGGTCAGGAACTCGTCCGGGTCCACCGGGCCGGCGTTCAGCTCGCCGTTGGCCTCGAACATCACCTGCCCGGCGTCGTCCAGCAGCCGCACCCGCACCGGGTAGGCGCGCAGCGAATCGCCCGGCTCGGCCTGCACCCGGAAGACGAACACCATCTTCGGGTGCAGCGCCGGGAAGCTCGCCGCGGGGATGCGGTCGAAGATCCCCAGCACGTTCAGCTTGCCGTCCTGCGAGACGTTGGCCTCGTCCGCCAGGAAGGCCAGGATCACCCTCATCGCCCGCTCCCCTCTCCCGGTCGCGCCGGGCAGTCGTCCAGTCCCCGGCGCACCCAGAGGGAGGTGACGCGGGCCTCGTCGGGGAGGGCGGCGGGGTCGCCGCCGCCCGCCGCCACCCACTCCCGCGCGGCCACCGAGTCCAGCCCGAAGCTGATGCCGGGGGCGTTGGGGAACCACACCGCCGCGCGCCCCTCGCCCACGCCGGCGCAGGCACGCCCGTAGCGGCCGCGCAGCTCCGCCAGGGTGGAGCCCACCCCCAGCCCGGCGGCGGTGCGCAGCCCGGCGCTGTCCACCACGATCCGCGCCACGGTGTCGCCCACGGTCAGCGCCAGCAGCGGGCGGCCCGCCACGCGCACCGCCTGCCCCGTCTCCCGCATCCCCTCCGCGCCGGTCCAGGTGGTGTCGAGCGCCTCGGGACAGACGGCGCGCAGCGCGTCGACCGTCATCCCCAGCCGCACCGGGCCCACGCCGCTGCGCGAGACCGGTACGTCGTCCACGCCACCGC
The DNA here is from genome assembly GCA_036277195.1 of Longimicrobiaceae bacterium. GTDB lineage: Bacteria > Gemmatimonadota > Gemmatimonadetes > Longimicrobiales > Longimicrobiaceae > Longimicrobium. The sequence continues at coordinate 5,333 of DASUNK010000125.1, forward strand.
ACCCGCCGACCACCGTCTCCGAGCCGGGACGGATGCGGAGGGTGTCCTGCACGACGGCGCCCACCGGCGCGCCGGCGGCGGTGGTGAGCCACGCCCGCACCACGAAGCGGTCGCGCCCGTCGTACGCGCGGTTCCTCCGCTCCAGCCCGAACGGGGGCATGCGCACCACCTGCGCCACGCGCGCCTCCGCCTCCGGCGCCACCACGCCCAGGGCGAAGGTCAGCTCGGTGCCCTCGGCGGTGGCGGCCACCACCGGGCGCGGCACGCGGTCGCGCCGGGTGGTGTCGGCCGGAGCGGAGTCGGGGGGGAGCACGATGACGGGGTGCGGCACGAAGAGGTGGAGCCGCAGGTCGCGCAGCGGCGCGACGGTGCCGTTGGCGAGCACGGCGGCGACGTCGCCGCGCGCGTTCCACCCCAGCTCGCGCGGGAGCTCCAGCCGCA
>DASUNK010000126.1:0-2148 GCA_036277195.1 Longimicrobiaceae bacterium
GACGGGGACGCCGTTGACGGCCAGCACCAGGAAGCGCTGCCCGTGCACGTGCATGGGGTGCTGCATGGCGTGCAGGGCGGCGCGGTCGTTGTGGAAGCGGAGCTTGACCACGTCGCCCACGCGGAAGCGCCACTCGATCGCCTCGTTCTCGCGCCCCGTCGCCGGCTCGCGCAGCACCCAGCGCACCTCGCCGGTGGTGGGAAGCCAGTCCATCATCGGCATGGTGCCGGACCACTCGACCGGGTTGAAGTAGGGCGAATCCAGCAGGAGGAGCCGCTCCAGGGCGAAGGAGAGCCCCAGGTTCTGCAGCGTCAGCACCAGCTCCAGGTCCGGCGCGCGGTCGAAGTGCGGGCGGTAGCGCTCCACCTCGCGCGACACGTCGGCGTGCGCGCGCAGCCGTCCGAACGCGTCCGCGAGGTCGGGCGCGGCCGCGTCGGCGGAGACCCGGACCACGCCCAGCGTGTCTTCCGCGGCGAAGAAGCGGTCCGCGCCGTGGTCGAGCGCCTGCACGCGGTTGAGCAGGGGGTGCTCGCCCGCGGCGTCGAAGCGCACGTCCACCACGTACCGCTCGGCGGGGGAGATGGCCACGCTCTCCACCCACTCCTCGCGCTCGAAGCGCCCCACGTCGCTGGCGATCACCTTCATCCGCGCGCCGGGGAAGGAGAGGTTGAAGACCCGGACGTTGGAGGCGTTGGTGAGATGGAAGCGCACCACCTCGCCGCGGCGCGCGTCGAGGCGGTAGCGCGGCTCGCCGTTGACGAGCAGGACGTTGCCGAAGCGTCCCATCACCGCGTGCGTGGCGCGCTCCCGCCCGTACGGCACCAGCCCGGCCTCGCCCAGCAGGAGATCGTCCAGCATCAGGATCTCCTCCCGGTGCGCCGGCCCGTAGTAGCCGGGGTCGGGGGAGCGCACCAGGATGTTGCCGGCCAGCCCGAGGTCCTGCAGCAGGTCCGCGCGGTGGTGCGGGTGGTACCAGTAGATCCCGGCGTCGCGGAAGCGGACGCGGTAGAGGAAGCGCCCGCCGGGCTCCACCAGCGCCTGGGTGAGGTGCGGAACGCCGTCGAAGGCGTTGTCCAGCCGGATGCCGTGCCAGTGGATGGCGGTAGGCCATTCGGTGGCGTTGCGGAAGTCGACGAAGACGGTGGCGTCCTGCGGCACGCGGACCAGCGGCCCCGGCTGCTGCCCGTTGAAGGCGAAGACGACGAGGTCGCGCCCCCGGAGCCGCCGCCGCACCAGTCCCGCCTCCAGCCGGAGCGTGTCGCCGTCCGTCAGGTCGAGGAGCTCGCGGGGGCGCTCCGCCGGGAGCGAGGCGGGGTCGATGCCGCGCCCCGGCAGGTACGGCGTCGCGGCGGGGACGGCGCCCTCCACCCCGGGCATCGGCATCGGCACCACGCGGGGGTCCATCGGCGGCATCGTCCAGCCGCCCTCGCCGGCGTGGTGCGCGTGCGGGCCGGGGGCCGACTCGATGCCGAGCAGGTGCGTATCGCCCATCCGCATGCTCGGCGAGGTGCCGCGCAGCACCAGCGGGCCGGTGCGCCGCGGCACGTCGGCGGAGGGCTCGGCGCTGACGAAGACCAGGAACTTGTTCAGCGCGACCGGTCCCAGGCGCGTGCGGCCCGGGCCCACCGCGCCCAGCCGGAGCATCGGCTCCAGCAGCGGCGGCGCCGCCCAGGCCACGTAGGTGGTGTACGGGCCGAGCGACTCGGGCGGAGGGAGGTCGCGCAGGGTGATCGAGAGATCGTAGAGGTGCCGCCCGTCCGCGGTGAGCGCCACGCCGAAGGGCGAGGGGACCGTCCCCAGCTCCACCGTGCCAGACGCGCGGCGCAGTCCCGGCACAGGGACCAGCTCGAGGCAGTAGAGGTCGCGGCTCGGCGCGGTCGCCGCTGGGTCCGCTGCCGGGCAGAGCGGGGGCGCCCCGTCCGCCTGCGCGCCGAGGGGAGATGCCGCGGCGCACGCAACGCCGAGCAGCAGGGAGAGAATGCGATTTCGGACGCGGGTCATGGGGAGAAGTTCGCACGGCCTCGCGGGCGCGTCCAGCGGAGCCCCCACCAGCGGAGTGCAGCGCAGTGCCCACCAGCGGAGTACAGCGCAGCGCCCACCAGCGGAGTGCAGCGCAGTGCCCATCAGCGGAGTACAGCGCAGCGCCCA
>DASUNK010000127.1:0-8879 GCA_036277195.1 Longimicrobiaceae bacterium
GTAGTCGGAGAGTGGAACGAGTATCCCCTGGTTGCACTTCCTGCACTGCGGAAACTCACGATCGTCCGGCATGGCAGCCTCCCCTCCCCTCGACGTGACGAACCTCCGGGCATCCCCCTGGACGCCCGGCGTGCACGGACGGTCGCGAGGCGCCGCAAGGCTTGTTCCAGATACGGCTTGAAGGGGGCGGAGGTCAGGAACGGATGGGGGAGCACCAGGGGTAGTTGCGCTCGAAGGCTTCCATGAAGCAGAAGACGCCGTCGAAGTCGTCGAGCGAGTCCTCGTCCTGTTTCACCAGCACCCCGCACTCCACCAGCGCGAAGACGATCTCGCCCAGGTCGCGGGTGCTGCGGATCCCCCAGAACTCCAGGACGGAGCGGGCCATCAGGCCGTAGCGGTCCAGCGCCAGGTCGCGGCATCCCTCGGCCAGCTCGCGGCCGGTGATGTGGCGCGTCTCGGCGAGGCGCTCGATGGTGTAGTGGAGCCCGGCGAGGACGAAGAGGTAGGCGGTATCGTGATACGTGGGGAACTGCTTGCGCAGCCGGTCCATGATCGTGTCCGCCAGCACGGCACCATCCATCGTGCTTCTCCTCGTTACGGCTGGCTCCGGCCGGAGCCCACTGGCGGCGGCCGGGGTGGTTCGGGGGCCCGGGCAGGTCCGGGGCAGGATGCGGCGGCCTCTCAGTACGCCGATCTACGGAATTGCGTTCCGATAGATGACGGACGCCCCCGTCCGGCGGGGGTACACGGCCCCGGCGGTGGCCTCGCGCAGCGCCTCGGCCAGGGCGGGCTCGGCGCTCCGCGGCAGGGAGAACTCGACCGTCCCCGCGTCGCCGCCGGCGGCGTAGCCGTGCTCCACCTCCCCGGCGTGGAAGCGCTCCAGCGCGCGCATGACCGCGGCGGTGTGCGCGTACGGGTAGCGGACGGCCAGGCGCACGGCGGCGGTGCCGGCGCGCCGCGGCGCCGCCTCCAGGGCGAGGGCGGCCGCCTCGCCGTAGGCGCGCACCAGTCCCCCGACCCCGAGCTTCGTGCCGCCGAACCAGCGGGAGACCACCACCGCGCAGTCGGAGAGGCCGGCGCCCTCGATGGCGGCGAGGATGGGGGCGCCGGCGCTGCCGGAGGGCTCGCCGGCGTCGAGGGCGCGGCGGGTGCCGTCGCGCAGGCGCCAGGCGGCGCAGTGGTGGCTGGCGTCCCAGAGGGTCTTCTCGCGCGCGACCAGCAGCGCCTTCGCCTCGTCCTCGGTGGCGGCCGGCGCCGCGAGGGCCAGGAAGACGGACGCCTTCACGCGCGTCTCCGCCTCGCCGGTGCCGGCGAGGGTCAGGAAGTCGTCGGAGGTCACGTCAGGACGGTAGGGCCGGGCTCCGGCGCGAGGCAAGGCGGGCGAGGCATGCCTCGCCCCTACGGCCATTCTGGTGAGCGGGCGCGCACGAACGCCGAGGGGCGGACCCGCAGGCCCGCCCCCCGGCGCACTTCGCATTTCGCACTTCGCACTTTCGCACTCACACGCCGGCGGCCGCCTCGGCTTCCTCGAGGTAGTACTCCAGCCCCAGGTGGGTGATCTGCTCCTCGCCCATCAGCCAGCGCAGCGTGTTCTTCAGCTTCATCTGCTGGATGAACAGGTCGTGCTCCGGGTAGAGGCCGGCGGCCACCTGCGGGCTCTTGAAGTAGAACGACAGCCACTCCTGGATCCCCGACAGGTTGCTCCGCGCCGCCAGGTCCAGGAAGAGCGCCAGGTCCAGCACGATCGGCGCGGCCAGGATGCTGTCGCGGCAGAGGAAGTCCACCTTGATCTGCATCGGGTAGTCCAGCCACCCGCGGATGTCGATGTTGTCCCACCCCTCCTTGGCGTCGCCGCGCGGCGGGTAGTAGTTGATCCGCACCACGTGGCTGAAGCCCCGGTAGAGCTCGGGGTGGGCGTGCGGCTGCAGGATGTGCTCGAGCACCGAGAGCTTGCTCTCCTCCTTGGTCTTGAAGCTCTCCGGGTCGTCCAGCACCTCGCCGTCGCGGTTCCCCAGGATGTTGGTGGAGAACCAGCCGTCCAGCCCCAGCATGCGCGCCTTGAGCCCGGGGGCGATGATGGTCTTCATCAGCGTCTGCCCGGTCTTGAAGTCCTTCCCCGCGATCGGCACCCCGCGCTCCTGCGCCAGCTGCACCAGCGCCGGGAGGTCCGCCGAGAGGTTGGGCGCCCCGTTGGCGTACGCCACCCCCTCCAGGATGGCGGCGTAGGCGTAGAGCATGCTCGGGGCGATGGCGTCGTCGTCCGCGTCGATGGCGGCCTCGAAGGCCTCGACGGTCTCGTGCGCCGGCCCCTTCTTCAGGTAGATCTCGGTGGAGCCGCACCACACCATCACCAGCCGCTCGCAGCCGTGCTCCTCGCGGAAGCGGCGGATGTCGGCGCGCAGCGCCTCGGCCCAGTCGCGCTTGCGGCCGGGCTTCACGTTGATCCCCTCCAGCTTCTTCACGTAGCGCCGGTCGAACGCCGCCGGCATCGGCTTGATCGACTTGAGGAAGTCGGCGATCGGCTCGATGTGGGCGTGGCGGTCGAGCACGCCGGCGTGCAGCGCGCTCTCGTAGGCGTCCTGCGGGAAGGGGTCCCAGGCGCCGAACACCAGGTCGTCGAGCGAGGCCAGGGGGACGAAGTCCTGCACCCGCGGCACGCGCCCCTCGGTGCGCTTCCCCAGGCGGATGGTGCCCAGCTGGGTGAGGCTGCCGATCGGCCGCCCCAGCCCGCGGCGGGCCAGCTCCACGCCGGCGATGAAGGTGGTGGAGACCGCTCCCAGCCCGGGGAGCAGGATGCCGAGCTTCCCGCCGGCGGGGCGGGGCGCGTACGGGTCGGTGCGCACGTTGTCTCTCTACCTCGTGACAGGTTCACGGGCGGGGCGCGGCGGAGCGGCGGCCGCGGGGGCGGCCGGCCGGTCCTGCGCGCGCGTGTAGCGGTACACCCAGTAGATGCGGTACAGCGCCGTCAGGTTGGTGAGGATCGCCATGGCGAACACCACCAGGTTGAGGATCAGCCCTCCCCGCCAGGGGCCGAAGAGGAAGGTGGCGCCGCCGAGCAGGATGATGCGCTCGGCGCGCTGCATGAGCCCCACCTTGCAGTCGATCCCCAGCCCCTCGGCGCGCGCCCGCGTGTACGACACCATCAGCGAGCCGGTCATGGCCAGCGCCACCACGTACACCATCCAGGGCTCGCCGATGTTGGGCTCGTTCCCCAGGTAGAGCGAGAACACGCCCAGGAAGACGACGATCTCGGCGATGCGGTCGAGGGTGGAGTCGTAGAACGAGCCGAAGCGCGAGGCCTGGCCGGTGGCGCGGGCCACGTAGCCGTCGGCGATGTCGACGATGCCGCCGAAGAGCACCAGGAATCCCCCCCACCCCAGGCGGCCGAACATGAAGCACACCCCCGCCGCCACGTTCACCAGGAAGCCGAAGGTGGTGATGAGGTTGGGCTTCACCCGCCAGCGCACCAGGGCCCTGAGCGGCCGCTCGGCCAACCGCGTCACCTGGGCGCGGAAGGCGCTGGGCTGGAACTTCAGCACGGCCGGGGGTCCGTCGGTCAGGTGGGGAGGATGATCCGGCTCTTCTCGCCGGCCTCGATCCCCTTGCCGATCTCTTCCTGGATGCGGAGCATCAGCCGGTCGAAGTTGGCGCGGGCGGCCTCGAATGCCTGGTAGGTGCCGCTCACCTGCACCACGTCGGCCACGCGCTCGTACTCGTCCTGCTGCTCCTGCGGCGGCTCCACCCCCTGCTGCAGCGAGCGGGTGAACGACTCCTCCAGCTCGCGCAGGCGGTTGAGCAGCGCCACCGTGTCGCGGTCCTCGGACATGCGGGCGTTGGCCCGCTGGAAGGCCTTGTATTCGTCGCTCTGCGCGATCAGCCGGCCGATCTCGCGCGCCTTCTCCCAGATCTGCTCCATGCCATTCCCCTTCGGTTCACTGCAGCTCGGCCAGCACGATGCGGTCGCGCCCCGCCAGGTCGCGCCGCACCCGCGGCGCGCGGAAGCGGCCCGCCGCGCGGACCAGCCCCGCCACTTCCTCCGCCTGCCCGGCGCCCACCTCCAGCGCCAGCAGCCCGCCGGGGTGGAGCGCCCCCGGCGCCCCCTCCACCAGGCGGCGGATGACGTCCAGCCCCCCCGGCCCGGCGAAGAGGGCCAGCGCCGGCTCCCAGTCGCGCACCTCGGCGTCGAGCGCGGGCCGCTCCTCCTCGCCCACGTACGGCGGGTTGGAGACCACCACGTGGAAGCGCTCGCCGGCCACGGGGGCGTAGGCGTCGCCCAGCCGGAAGTCCACCTCCGCGGGCGGGGCGGCGCGCGCGCGGTTGGCGCGGGCCACCTCCAGCGCCTCCGGGCTCAGGTCGGTGGCCACCACCCGCGCGAAGGGCCCCTCGCACGCCAGGCTGAGGGCGATGGCGCCCGAGCCGGTGCCCACGTCCAGCGCGTGCAGGGCGTGGCGCCCGGCGGCCCAGTCCAGCACCGCCTGCACCAGCTCCTCGGTCTCGGGGCGGGGGATGAGGACGCGGTGGTCCACGCACAGCCGGAGGTCACGAAACGACGCTTCCCCGTCAATGTACTGCAACGGCTCCCTTCGCGCACGCCTCAGGAGGCGGGCCTTGAAGGCGGCCAGCTCGGCGGGCGAGAGGGGGCGGTCGTGCTGGAGGTAGAGGTCCAGCCGCCCTACCCCCAGCACCCCGGCCAGGAGGAGCTCGCCGTTGAGCCGCGGGTGGTGGAAGCCCTTCCCCGCCAGGTACTCCGCGGTCCAGCGCAGCAGCTCCACCACGGTCCAGCGCGGGGGGTCCTGCGGCACGGCTCGGCGGGGAGGCTCGGGGGCGCGGGCGGTCAGGCCGCCCGCTCGGACTGCGAGGCCAGCTTGAGCGCCTCGACCAGCTCGTCCAGGTCGCCGTCCACCACCTGCTGGAGGGCGTGGGTGGTGAAGCCGATGCGGTGGTCCGTCACCCGGCTCTGGGGGAAGTTGTAGGTGCGGATCTTGGCCGAGCGGTCGCCGGTGCCCACCTGCAGCCGGCGCTCGCGGGCGCGCTCGGCCTCCTGCTCGGCCACGCGCAGGTCGAGCAGCCGCGAGCGGAGCACGCCGAGCGCCTTGTCCTTGTTCTTGTGCTGGCTCGTCTCGTCCTGGCAGGTCACCACCAGCCCGGTGGGGAGGTGGGTGATGCGCACCGCCGAGTCGGTGGTGTTGACCGACTGCCCGCCGGGGCCGGAGCTGCGGTAGACGTCGATCTTGAGCTCGGCGGGGGAGATCTGCACGTCCACCTCCTCGGCCTCGGGGAGGACGGCCACGGTGGCGGCGGAGGTGTGGATGCGCCCCTGCGCCTCGGTGGCGGGGACGCGCTGCACCCGGTGCACGCCGGACTCGTAGCGCAGGTCACCGTAGGCGTTGGGGCCGCGCACCACGAAGACGGCCTCCTTCACCCCGCCCGCGGCGCCCTCGGAGACGGAGACCAGCTCCACCTTCCACCCCCGGCGGTCGGCGAAGCGCTGGTACATGCGGAAGAGGTCGCCGGCGAAGAGGGCGGCCTCGTCGCCGCCGGTGCCGGCGCGCACCTCCACCACCGCGTCGCGGTCGTCCAGCGGGTCGCGGGGGACGAGGAGGCGCTTGAGCGCGTCCTCCAGCTCCGCCACCTCGGCGGTGAGCCCCTGCGCCTCGGCCTGGGCCATGGCGAGGAGCTCGGGGTCGTCGCCGCCCTCGTCGAGCATCTGGCGGGCGCCCTCCAGGTCGGAGGCGGCCTTGCGCAGGCGGGCGGCGGTCTCGACCACGGGCGAGAGCTGCGCGTGCTCGCGCGAGACGTCGCGCAGGCGCCGGGGATCGGAGTGGAGGGAGGGGTCGGCGAGCTGGTCCGAGAGGTCGCGGTACCGCTGCTCGATTTCGAGGATGCGCTCTTCCATGGCCCGTTACGGAGAGAGCCGGGGCGGTGGCCCCGGCTCTCCGCGGTCAGCGCGCCGCGTCGGTGCCGGCGTACCGCTGCCGGAACCGCTCGACGCGGCCGGCGGTGTCCACCAGCTTCTGCTTCCCCGTGTAGAAGGGGTGGCAGGCCGAGCAGATCTCGATGTGGATGTCGCTCTGGGTGGAGCGCGTCTGGAAGGTGTTGCCGCAGGCGCAGTGCACCGTCGCGGTCTGGTAGTTCGGATGGATGTCAGCCTTCATGGCCGGATTCTCTCGTCGGATTGGATTCGTCCGCGGGGTCGCCGGATAGTTGCCCGGCGGCGGAGCGAAAACGGCCCTAAGTATACCCGGAGCACGGGTTTTGTGCAACCCGGCCGGCCTGTCCTTCACGGGCGGTTCCCTTCCCTCAGTCCCACGATCTGGTCCGCGTGTTCGTAGAACCAGCCAGCCGCCTCGTCTATCACTTCGCGCAACGTTGGCACTTGCTCAGGATCGTAGATCAGGCCAATCGTGCCTACCTTGTCACCTCCTAACACGTCATATCGGGCACGTGGTTTTCCAGGTGGTGCCCGCGCGCCTTCTCGCCCGGCCAGTCCGGAGAGTCGTAGCGAAATATGTTACCTACACCCGCCAACTTCACATTGTACGAGTAACGAACCGTTTGCACCCGTGCGCGTGCACCTGTGCCGTCAAGGATGGATATCAGCTTCGATACCTCAATCACGATCCCGCCCAGGCAGTAAATGCTCCCTTCTAAACTCAGCAGGTCATCGTCTACTACAGTAAGACTCAAGTCGTCCGAGGAGACAAAGCCCCCTCGAACGACTTGATCCATGTTCGCGTTGTGTACCGCGAGATAGTTGCTCAGGCGGTTCGGCCCATGCTTACCGGGCGACACGTTCCCGTGTAGCGTTCAGCAAGAACAACCACTTCGCGATTTCGGCGGTCTCCTTCATCTCGCCAGACGCGAGGCGACGCAACATCTCGTCGGACGAAATCTCGTACCGCTCCTCGAAACGGCGGATGCGAGCATTCAACACAGCTCGGCCAGCGGCACCGTTAGTCTTCGCGGCTTCCACCAGGGAGGACAGTGCCTCCTCCCTCTCGGTCTCGTCCATGTCCGCCAAGTCGTTCAATCGGATGCTGAGCGGCACGGGACCCCCTTCGTTGACAGCCCTCTGTCTATCTACCCTGTGAAACGTCTCTCGCGCGTTTCGCCCTGTCAAGACGATTGCACCTGACGAAACCCCGTCAACCCTCCGGTGTTCCCCGTTCCTCCGGTAGGGGAGTGCAAGAAGTTTGCACGGTGCAAATAGCTGGCGGACCATCCCCTCCGGAGCGTTTTAACCTCCGGTCGATCCCGGCTCTAATTTGGCCCACTATCGGGGCGCCTGCCGCTCACGATCCGCGCGCGCCGTGCGCCAGGCGGAGGAACTCTCCGCGCGTCATCGGGCAGTCGCGGAACACCCCCCGCAGCGCGGAGGTGATGGTGCGCGAGTTCTGCTTCTCCACCCCGCGCATCATCATGCACAGGTGCTCCGCCTCGATCACCACGCCGACCCCGCGGGGCCGCAGCAGCCGCTGCACGGCGTCCGCGACCTGCTCGGTCAGCCGCTCCTGCACCTGCAGGCGACGCGCGTAGACCTCGACGATGCGCGGCAGCTTGGAGAGGCCGACGATCTTCCCGTCGGGGACGTAGGCCACGTGCACCTTGCCGAAGAAGGGGAGGAGGTGGTGCTCGCAGAGGGAGTACATCTCGATGTCGCGCACCAGGATCATCTCCTCGTGCGGCTCCTCGAAGAGGGCGTCGCCGACCACCTCCTCCACCTCGAGCCGGTACCCCTGGGTGAGCCAGTCGAGCGCCTTCCGCACCCGCTCGGGGGTGCGGGCGAGGCCCTCCCGCTCCGGGTTCTCCCCGATCAGCTCCAGCTGCTCGCGCACCAGCGCCTCCAGCCGCCGCTCCCGGTCCACGCCTTCCTCGTCCCCGCGCAGCGCGCGCAGCGGGGCGTGCGGCTTCCTCTCGGCCGCGGCGATGCTCATCGTCGACATATCGGTTCGTTCTGCTCCGTTTACGAAGGCGCGGCCTGGCCCGCCGCGCGGATGCGTGCTTCCATGGCGTGCTCCACCCGCAGGCTCTCGCGGTCGCGCGAGAGGGTGGCGGCGGCGAGGACCTCGCCGTCCTCCCCGCGGTAGGTGACCCGCGCGTCCCCGTCCGCGAGGCTTCCCGCGACCTCGAGCTCCTCCCACTTCGCGGCGTGCCCCACGTAGGCGATCGCCGCGTCGTAGTGCGCGCTCCAGAAGAAGGGCACGGCGTCGAAGGGCGCGCGGAGGCCGAGGAGGTTGCGGGCGGCCGCCTGTCCCTGCCGCTGGGCCACCACCCAGTGCTCGATGCGCAGGCCCTCGCCGGTGAGCGGGTCCGGCCAGCGGGCCACGTCGCCGGCCGCGTAGATCCCCGGCGCGCTCGTGCGGAGGTAGCGGTCCACCACGATCCCGCGGTCGGTGGCGAGCCCCGCCTCTTCCGCGAGCCCGGTGCGGGGGCGTACGCCGATCCCCGCCACCACCAGGTCCGCTTCGATCGCGGTCCCGTCGTCGAGCACCACGCCAGAGGCGGTGATCCGCTTGGCAGTGCGCGGGAGGTGGAAGACGACGCCGTGCTCCTCGTGCAGGCCGCGGACGAAGGCGCCGAGCTCCGGCCCCAGGATCCGCGCCAGCGGCAGCTCGTCCGGCGCGGCCACGTGCACCTCCAGGCCGCGGGCGCGCAGCGAGGCCGCGACCTCGAGGCCGATGAAGCTGGCGCCGAGCACCACCGCGCGGCGCGCACCCTCGGCCGCGCGCACGATGGCGCGGCTGTCCGCGAAGGTGCGCAGGTAGAGGGCGCGCCCCTCGGGATCGACCTCCTCCCCGAGCCGGACCGGCTCGGCGCCGGTGGCGATCAGGAGCGCGCCGTAGGTGCGGGCGCTCCCGTCGTCCAGCACCACGCGCCGC
>DASUNK010000128.1:0-4127 GCA_036277195.1 Longimicrobiaceae bacterium
GATCGAGTGCGAGGTCACCGGGCGGCCGAAGCACCTGTGGTCCATCTTCCGCAAGATGGTGCGCCGGCAGAAGAGCTACGAGGAGATCTACGACCTGATGGCGGTGCGGGTGATCGTGGACTCGGTGACCGACTGCTACCACGCGCTGGGGATCATCCACAACCGGTGGACACCGCTCCAGGAGCGCTTCCACGACTACATCGCCACGCCGAAGTCGAACCTCTACCGGTCGCTGCACACGACCATCTTTGGTCCGGGCGGGCGGCTGTACGAGATCCAGATCCGCACGCGCGAGATGCACCGCACGGCCGAGTACGGCATCGCGGCGCACTGGAAGTACAAGGACGGGGGGCGGGGCGACGACGTCGACGAGACGCTGACCTGGTTCCGCCAGGTGCTGGAGTGGCAGCAGGAGACGAAGGAGCCGGAGGAGTTCATGGAGTTCCTCCGCATCGACCTCTTCCAGGACGAGATCTTCGTCTTCACCCCCATGGGCGACGTGAAGCAGCTCCCCAAGGGGGCCACGCCGATCGACTTCGCCTTCACCGTGCACACCGAGATCGGGCTGCACTGCGCGGGGGCGCGGGTGAACGGGCGGATCGCCCCGCTCGCCCGCGAGCTGCGCAACGGCGACACGGTGGAGATCATCACCGACGCCAAGCAGCGCCCCTCGCGCGACTGGCTGAACTTCGTGAAGACGGCGCGGGCGCGCAACAAGATCCGGCAGTGGATCAAGGAGGAGGAGTTCGGCAGCTCGGTGCGGCTGGGGCGCGACTTCATCGAGCGCGAGATCCGCAAGCACCGGCGCGACAAGGTGAGCGAGGAGCGCTTCGGCGAGGTGGCGCGGGCGCTGGACTTCCCCGACGCCGAGCACCTCTTCGCCGCCCTGGGGCGGGGCGACGTGGGGCCCTCGGTGGTGCTGCGCGAGCTCTGGCCCGAGACGGCCGAGCAGCCGCCCAAGCCCCCCTCGGCCTTCGACCGGCTGGTGTCGCGGGTGCGCGGCGAGCCCCAGGGGGTGCGCATCCAGGGGATGAACGACCTGATGGTGCGCTACTCGCAGTGCTGCCAGCCGGTGCCGGGCGACCGGGTGACCGGGTACATCACCCGCGGGCGGGGGGTCTCGGTGCACCGCATCGACTGCCCCAACATCCTGCAGCTGAAGGACCACCCGGAGCGGCGGGTGGACATCGCCTGGGACGTGGCCCCCAGCGACCGCTTCCACGTGCGGCTGGTGATGGAGGGGACGGACCGGCGCGGCCTCTTCGCCGACATCGCCAGCACCATCAGCGCCACCAACACCAACATCAAGAGCGCCGACATCCAGGCCGACGAGCGGGGGATGCAGGGGGAGTTCGTGGTGGAGGTGGAGGACCTGGCCCACCTGACGCGGGTGACCAACGCGGTGCGCAAGGTGAAGGGGGTGGTGTCGGTGGAGCGCCGCGAGCAGAAGGACCTCACCGAGCTGGCCGAGGCGTAGCGCCTCCGCCATCGCACCCTCATGCCCTTCGAACTGGTGTCCCCCTTCGCGCCGCGCGGCGACCAGCCCCGGGCCATCGCCGAGCTGTCGGCGGGGCTGGAGCGCGGCGACCGCTACCAGACGCTGCTGGGCGCCACCGGTACCGGGAAGACCTTCAGCATCGCCAACGTCATCCAGCACCACGGCCGGCCGGCGCTGGTGATGAGCCACAACAAGACGCTGGCCGCGCAGCTCTACGGCGAGCTCAAGGGGCTCTTCCCCCGCAACGCCGTGGAGTACTTCATCAGCTACTACGACTACTACCAGCCCGAGGCGTACGTCCCCTCCACCGACACCTACATCGAGAAGGACTCCTCCATCAACGAGGACATCGAGCGGCTGCGCCTGCGCGCCACCAGCTCGCTGATGGAGCGCGACGACGTCATCATCGTGGCCTCGGTGTCGTGTATCTACGGCCTGGGCGACCCCAAGGAGTACCGCGCGCTGATGCTCACCCTGGAGACGGGGCAGCAGGTCACGCGCAAGCAGATCCTGGAGGGGCTGGTCAACATCCAGTACAGCCGCAACGACGCCGCCTTCGAGCGCGGCACCTTCCGCGTGCGCGGCGACACGGTGGAGGTCTACCCGGCGTACGAGGAGCAGGGGGTGCGCATCGAGCTGTGGGGCGACGAGATCGAGCGCATCTCGCGCTTCGACCCGCTCACCGGCGACACCATCGCCGTCATCCCCCGCTCGGCCATCTACCCGGCCACGCACTTCGTGTCGCAGCGCCCCACCATCGAGCGCGCCGTCCACCGCATCCGCGAGGAGCTGGAGGGGCGGCTGCGGCAGCTGCTGGCCGAGAACAAGCTGCTGGAGGCGCAGCGGCTGGAGAGCCGCACCAACTTCGACATCGAGATGATGCTCGAGATCGGCACCTGCGCCGGGATCGAGAACTACTCGCGCCACATCGCGGGCCGCGCCGAGGGCGAGCGCCCGGCGTGCCTCTTCGACTACTTCCCCGAGGACTTCCTGGTGGTGGTGGACGAGAGCCACGTGAGCGTCCCGCAGATCGGGGGGATGTACAACGGCGACCGGGCGCGCAAGCTCACCCTGGTAGAGCACGGCTTCCGCCTCCCCTCGGCGCTGGACAACCGCCCACTGAAGTTCGAGGAGTGGGAGCGGATGGTGCCGAAGGCCATCTTCGTCTCGGCCACCCCGAGCGAGTACGAGCTGCGCCAGAGCGGCGGGGTGGTGGTGGAGCAGATCATCCGCCCCACCGGGCTGCTCGACCCGGAGGTGGTGGTGCGCCCGGTGCGCGGGCAGGTGGACGACCTGCTGGCCGAGATCCGCGAGCGCGAGACCAAGGGCGAGCGGGTGCTGGTGACCACCCTCACCAAGCGCATGTCCGAGGACCTGACCGACTTCTTCCAGCAGGCGGGGGTGCGGGTGCGCTACCTGCACTCCGACATCGACGCCCTGGAGCGGGTGGAGATCCTGCGCGACCTGCGGCTGGGGAAGTTCGACGTGCTGGTGGGGATCAACCTGCTGCGCGAGGGGCTGGACCTGCCGGAGGTGTCGCTGGTGGCCATCCTGGACGCGGACAAGGAGGGGTTCCTGCGCAGCAGCAGCTCGCTCATCCAGACCATCGGGCGGGCGGCGCGCAACGCGCAGGGGAAGGCCATCCTCTACGCGGACACGGTGACGGGCTCCATGCGGAAGATGATCGAGGAGACCAACCGCCGCCGCGAGCTGCAGGTGGCGTACAACCAGAAGCACGGCATCATCCCGCAGACCATCATCAAGTCGGTGGACGAGATCGAGAAGTCCACCCGGGTGGCGGACGCGCGCTCGGCCAAGTACGAGCGCACCGCGGCGGGGAAGGGGGGGAAGGTGGCCGAGGCGCGGGCGCCGTGGGGGGCGCGGCGCCCGGAGGCGCTGCTGAAGGAGATCGTGCAGGAGATGCGCGACGCGGCGGCGCAGCTCGACTTCGAGCGGGCGGCGCTGCTGCGCGACCAGTACCTGGAGCTGAAGGCGCGCATCGACGGGGCCGCGCCGCCGCCGCAGCGCCGCTCGGTGGGCGGGGCCGCCCGCTAGCATGGCGGCGCCGGGAGAGATGACGGCGGTGCTGGACGAGGCGGGGCTGGCCGCCTGGGGGGCGCGCATCGGCGCCGAGGCGGGCACGCCGCTGGTGCTGGCGCTGCGCGGCGACCTGGGGGCGGGGAAGAGCACCCTGGCGCGCGCCGTGGCCCGCGGCGCCGGGGTGGAGGGCGAGGTGCCCTCGCCCACCTTCAACCTCCTCTTCCGCTACGCCACCCCCGCGGGGAAGGAGGTGCTGCACCTGGACCTGTACCGCCTGGAGCGGGAGGACGAGGTGTGGGAGCTGGGCTGGGCGGAGCTGGGGGGCCCCGGTGCGCTGGTGCTGATCGAGTGGCCCGAGCGCGCCGAGCGCCTCCTCCCGGCGCCGCGCTGGGACGTGGCGCTGGCGGAGGACGGCACGGGGGAGCGGCGGGTGGTGCGCGCCACCCCGGTGGGTGCGCCGCCGCCGCTCCCCGCCCCGGGCGGGGCGCCGTGAGCGCGGCGCCGGCCGGGGCGGTGCTGGCCTTCGACACCTCCACCCCGGAGGCCTCGGTGGCGGTGGGCGAGGAGGGGCGGGCGCGCGCCGGGCGGG
>DASUNK010000129.1:0-2906 GCA_036277195.1 Longimicrobiaceae bacterium
CACCCCGATCTCGCGCCGCTGCTGCGCCACCGTGTACGACATCACCCCGAAGATCCCCAGCGCCGCCAGCGCCACCGCCACGGCCGCGAACCCGCCCACCAGCCCGGCCCAGCGCCGCGGCGCCGAGAGCGACGCCTGCACGTTCGCCTCCATCGGACCCGTCCCCTGGAGCGCCAGGTCCGGGTCGAGCGCGCGCATCCGCCGCTGCACGGCCGCCGCGGCCGCCTCCGGGGCGAGGGTGGAGCGCACCACCAGGTTCAGGCTCGACATCGGGTTCTGCGCGAAGGGCGAGTAGACGGCCTCGGCGCTGCGGCCGATCCCCTGGTACTTGACGTCGTCCACCACGCCCACGACGACGGTGGGCTCGCACTCCGCGCACCCACCCGCGCGCATGCGCCTCCCCAGCACGCTCTCGCCCGGGTAGTAGCGCCCCGCCCAGGCGCGGCTCACCACCACCACCGGCGGCGCGCCCGCCGTGTCCGCCGGGCCGAAGAGCCGTCCCTCCAGCAGGGGCACGCCCAGGGTGGCGAAGAAGTCCGGGGTGATCGACACCCAGGGGGCCACGTGCTCGGCGCCGCCGGGCTCCACCGGCCGGTCCAGCAGGTCGAAGTTGTTGACGTCGCCCTGGTTGTCGGGCGGGAGCGACTGCGCGAGCGCCGCGCCGCTCACCCCGGGGAGGTCCTGGATGCTGCGCAACGCCTCGTTCCAGAAGCGGACGACGTCGGGGGGCTCGGGGTAGCGGAGGGAGGGGAGGGTGACCCGCGCGGTGGAGAGGCGCTCGGGGTCGAAGCCGAGGTCGACCTCCTGCAGCCGCGCGAAGCTGTGCAGCAGCAGCCCCGCCCCCATCAGCAGCGGGAGCGCCAGGCCGAACTCCGTCACCACCAGCGCCCCCTGGAAGAGCCGCGCGGCCCGCCCCTGCGAGGCGCCCCGGCCGCCGCTGCGCACCGACGACGCCAGGTCGCGCCGGAGCCCCACCAGCAGCGGGTAGGCGCCCACCAGGGCGGCGCTCACCAGCGCGGCCGCCGCGGCGAAGCCCGCCGCCCGCAGGTCGAGCCGTACCTGGTCCAGCCGCGGCAGCCAGGGCCCGGCCACGGCCAGCAGCCTGACCCCCGCGGCGGCCAGCGCCAGCCCGACGGCGGTGCCGAGCAGGCCGAGGAGGAGGCTCTCGGCCAGGAGGAGCCGGGCCAGCGTGCCGCGCCCCGCGCCCAGGGCGGCGCGCAGCGCGATCTCGCGCTGGCGGCCCACCGAGCGCACCAGCACCAGGTTGGCGACGTTGGCCACCGCGATCAGCAGCACCAGCGCCACCGCGCCCGCGAACACCGCCAGCGAGCGGCCGGCGTTCCCCACGATGGCCTCGCGCAGCGGCACCGGCGTCAGGCGGGCCTGGCGGTCCTGGAAGCCGGCCTGCCAGATGGGGAAGATGCGCTCGCTGATGCCGGCCAGGTCGCGGGCCGCGGCCGCGTGCGTGACGCCGGGGCGCAGCCTGGCGAAGGCGCGGAAGGAGAAGGGCCCCCGGCGCTCGGGCGCCTCCGGCCGCAGCACCGGCCAGATGTCCGCCCGCCACCCGGCCAGGTCGCGGACGCTCGCCGGGAGCACGCCCACGACGGTGTGGGCGGTGCCGTCCAGCACCAGCGTCTGGCCCACCGCCCGCGCGGGCGTCCCGAAGCGCCGCTCCGCGAAGGCGTGGGTGACCACGGCCACCAGCGGCGCGCTCGCGGCCTCGTCGCCCGGGGCGAAGCCCCGCCCGGCGGCCGGGGTCACTCCCAGCGTGCGCAGGAAGGTCGTCGTCACCGGCGCGGTGTTCACCCACTCCGGCTCGCCGCCCCCGGTGAGGGTGGCGCTGCCGATGCGGAAGAGCGCCACCGACTCGAAGCTGCGCTGCTGCTCGGAGATGGCGAGGTAGTCCGCCACCGAGACGCCCCAGCGGTTGTCCGGCCCGCTCTGCTGGAAGATGCGCACCAGCCGCTCCGGGTCCGGGTAGGGGAGCGGCCGCAGGAGGATGCCGTCCACCGCGCCGAACGCCACCGTGGCGGCGCCGATCCCCAGCCCGAGCGTGGCGGCGGCCACCAGGGTGAAGCCCGGGCTCTTGCGCAGCGTGCGCGCGGCGTAGCGCGTGTCCTGCCACGCGCCCTCCAGCCAGCGCGCCCGGTCGCCGTCGCGCAGCTCCTCCTTCACCCGCTCCACCCCGCCGAAGGAGAGGCGCGCCTGCCGCGCCGCCTCCTCCGGCGCCATCCCCAGCTCGAGGTTGCGCCGCGTCTCCATCTCCAGGTGGAAGCGCAGCTCCTCGTCCATGTCGGCGTCGAGCGCGTCGCGGCGGAAGAGGCCGCGGAGCCGGGCGAGCGGGCGCGGGAGAGTCATGTGCCCAGCACCAGCTCGACGGCGCCGACGTAGCGCCGCCAGCTCTCCGTCTCCTCGCCCAGGGCGCGGCGCCCGGCGGGAGTGAGGGCGTAGTAGCGGGCGCGCCGGTTGTTGTCGCTGGGCCTCCACTCGCTGCCGATCCAGCCGCGCTGCTGCAGCCGCTGCAGCGCGGGGTAGAGCGAGCCCTGGTTCACGTCCAGGACCCCCGCGGAGACCTGCTGGATGCGCTGGCTGATCCCCCAGCCGTGCATCGGCTCCAGGGCCAGGGTCTTGAGGACCAGCAGGTCGAGGGTGCCACGGAGCACCTCGGAAGACGGGGCGGGCTGGGTCACGGCGGTCTCTCCTGTCGTTTGTCTACAGGAGAGTGTGCATTCCGTCCTGTCGAAAGTCAAGAGGAGGGTTCACGGGGAGGGCTGCGTCCTCGGAAGAGGACGGGAATTGACCAGAATAGGAAACAGTTGTAAATTTCCCATCTTGTTTGCTTGCAGTGACTTCCACCATAATGGCCGCTGTGCCTTCTGGTAATTCCCGGGCCGCTGAGCCCCTTA
>DASUNK010000130.1:0-3570 GCA_036277195.1 Longimicrobiaceae bacterium
GATCATCGACCCCGCCCACGGCAAGAGCATCGCCACCCAGCTTCGCGCACTCTCCCCGGAGACAGTCGTACACCCGATCGCGGATCGGCTCTGGCAGGAGCGGAAGCCGGTCCCACGTGGACCAAACGAGATGGACGAACACTTCCGCCCGACTCGAGTGTTTGAGACCCATTCTTTTCTCGGCTGGGTGCTTTTACTCCGGCACGGTAACGGCGTGGGAGTCCGCGAAGGCGGACTTCGCGTTTCTCCAGCGGCGAATTCATTCGCTCCCCGCTGGAACCCCGCGCCGCATCCAACGGCTAGACCCACCGGAATTCACACCCACCATTGTAGCCTCCGTCCATATTATTGCGCAACCTTCCTGTAATCCCATGGGTTCTTCTCCCAACCGTAACCGCGCTCGCTTCTCCGCATCAAATCGTACCGGGGTGACGGGCGCACTTCTACTTCGCGGATGGAGATGGGATGAGCGCGATGGCGGCGGAGTTGCGCGTGGAATGCGTGGCGGGCTATTTCTTCTCGCGCCAGCCCTTTCCCCGCCTCCGCCGCACCTCCGTGCACCCTCCGCCGCGCCCGACCGTCGATCCCCCGTCCGCCGAGGCGGAGCTGCTGGCGCGCCTGCGCGCGGGCGAGGAGGCAGCGTTCGAGCAGCTGGTGCGCGAGCACACGCCCGTGCTGCTGCGCCTGGCCCGGCGCCTCCTCCGCGCCGAGGACGAGGCGCGAGACGCCGTGCAGGACGTGTTCGTCTCCGTCTTCCGCGGGCTGCCGCGCTTCCGCGCCGAGTCGCGGCTGGGGACGTGGGTGTACCGCATCGGGCTGAACGCCTGCCTGTCGCGCCTGCGCGCCCGCGACGCCGCCGCGGAGGAGACCAGCCTGGACGACCTGCTCCCACGCTTCCTCGCCGACGGGCACGCGGTGGTGCCCAGCCTGCGCTGGCCGGACGCGGGCGCCGAGCGGCGCGAGACGCGCGAGGAGGTGCGGCGGTGCATCGACCGCCTCCCCGAGTCCTACCGGACGGTGATCCTGCTGCGCGACATCGAGGAGCTGACCACGGAGGAGGCGGCGGAGGCGCTCGGCGTCTCGCCCGGGGCGCTGAAGGTCCGGCTGCACCGGGCGCGGCAGGCGTTGCGCGCGCTCCTGGACCCCTGGATGCGGGAGGAGCGGCCATGAGCACGCCCGTCCCGATCCCCACCTGCCGCGAGGTGCTGTCGTTCCTCCACGAGTACGTGGCGGGGGAGCTGACGCCCGCCCGGGCGGCGGCCTTCGAGTGGCACCTGGAGCGCTGCCCCTCGTGCGCGGCCTACCTGCACTCGTACCGCCGCACCGTCGAGCTGGAGAAGGAGGCGTTCGACGTCGAGACCGCGCCGCCCCCCCGCGAGCTGGTGGCGGCGGTGCTGGCCCTCCGCCGGCGGTGACCCGCTACGGCTTGCCGCTCCCCGGCGAAGAGTCGTGCGGCATGACCGTCGGCGCTGGAGGAACGCGCAGCGGCCAGCCGAGGTGGAGGGCCAGGTCCGCGGGCTTGACGATCTGCACGCCCAGACACTGAGGGTGACCCGTGGAGGGATGCGGGGTGCAGACGGGCAGGAATCGTGGAGGTTGTACGTCACCAGGAACGCGGCGTGCCCCGCCAGCGCGGCTTCCAGCACCCGTGCGTCCTCTTCCGCGTCGACGGAGGAGCCGAGGGCGATGACAGGGGCTTGGCGGGTCAGGAGCCCGGGCGGATCGGCAAGGAGCCGGTAGAAGCCGACGACCTCCGCCGCTTCGTCCGGTGAGAGGCCGGCGGCGTCCTCCAGCCGTGCCTGGAGCCGATCGAACATGTTGACCGACGCCACCAGGATGATCTCCCGCCCTTCGATCGCCTCCATGATCCGCTCCGGGAGGCTCCCGGCGGAAGGCCGCCGCAGTGCACGCTCCGCTGCCACGAACACGTTGAGGTCCACGCAGACCCGCGGCGGCTCGGCCAACGCCTAGCCCCCCGAACCCGTCCTGCGCCGGCGGGATTCCTTCACGAGGCGTACGGCTTCGGCCCCCATCTCCTCGTCCGAAAGATCCGGGAGCGCGGGCAGCTCTCCCACGCCCGTCCGTTCACGGATCGCCTCACGCCGCTGGCGCAGCTCGTACATCACCACCGTGCGCACCAGCTCGTGGACGAGCGTGGCGTGGGCCGTCGGATCGGAGGACCGGAGCGCCTCGATCGTGGCACTCCGCACCGCCGGCGGAAGCGCGGCGTACAGGGCCAGTGCGCTCGCCAGGATCTGTTCGGCCGACGTCTCCTCTTCCCGCGCCAGGGCCGCAGCGGTTGGATGGGGATGCGGAGGAGCGCTCATCGCCTGGTCTCCCGGGTCACGTGGGGGATCGCTCGCGGACACTGCTGTGCAAGCGTGATGAACAGTACCCGATGACCGGTCTGTATGTCCAGTCTCGGGCCTGCTCGTCACCCCGTCCGCCGGGCGGGGCGCACGGCGGACGCCACCTCCACCGGCGCGCCGCACGCCGGGCAGGCCGCCTCCGCTCCCTCCGACCAGCGCCCGCACCGCGAGCACAGCGACACCAGCCGCCCCTCGTCGTCCGAGCCGCCGCGCAGCAGGAACGCAGTGCCGTCCTCGCCCACCACGCGCAGCGAGGGGCCGCTGTAGAAGTGCGCCAGCAGGTCGCGCAGGTCCACGTCGCCCGCGCGGGCCACCACGTCCTCGCGGGTGACGGCGGTGCGGTCGCGGAAGCGGGCGCGCTCCGCCGTCCAGGTGCGCTCCACCCCCGGCTCCGGCGCCAGCCGGAGCGTCAGCCCCCGCGCCTCCAGCGTGAACGGCACCGCCAGCCTCCCTCGCAGCCGCTCCGCCGCCTGCGCCACCTCCGGCCCCGGCGCCAGCTGCCGCCGGTTGGCCGGGTGCACCGAGGGGTCGCAGAAGACCGACGCCCGCGCATGCGACCAGAGGTAGGTCTTCAGGTCGCCCACGTCCGTCTCCGCCACGGCCGCCAGGTCGTACGGCCGCTCCACGGGGCCGACCTCGATGCGGGCGCCCTTCACCCCCGGCGCGCCCTCCAGCGCCGCCAGCAGCGCGCGGGCCAGCAGGTCGCGCCGCTCACGGTCGGACAGAGGGCACCACAGGTCGGGATCCAGCAGCTCGTGAAAAGGCATCGCTCGCTTTCATCGGGGCGAGCGGCAAGATCTCCCGAATCCCCCGCGTCCGTCAATGCGAAGGCCCGCGAGCCCCTATGTGTTTGCTTGTTGGCGCGAGGACTGGCGGGTACTATGGATGAACGATGGAGTTGATGCGCCGGTTTTATCTAGAGGGGCTCTCATCATGAATCCACCGATTACTTCCTCGGAAGACTCTTTCCGCTTCGTCTCCCTGCGCGCCCCGGCAAGACCGCGAAGGGCCATCGTCGTTCCGCTCTTCCTGCGCTACGGCGACATGGTCCCCGCAAGCCCGGCCACGGACCGGGTCACGCTGTACGCCCGGCTCGGCGCGCTGCGCGCGACCCCCGCCGCCCGCTCCCGGCAACCGTTCGCCGAGACGGTGGAAGCGTTCAGGCGCGAGGTTCCCGGACACCTGTTCGAGACCGAGGCCC
>DASUNK010000131.1:0-18264 GCA_036277195.1 Longimicrobiaceae bacterium
GGCGTCGCCCATCACCGTGCGCCGCTCGGGACGCACCCCCAGCGCCGCGAAGCGCTCCGCGTCCGCGGGGGAGATGGCGGCCACCGCGTCGAAGCGCGCGTACGCCGGTGCGAGCAGGAGGCGCGCGGGGGCGGAGAGCCGCCGGGACGAAAGGGGGAGGGTGGCGCTCAGCAGCGCCAGCCGCACCCCGTGGGCGTGGGCCTGGCGGGTGAGCACGGGCCAGACGTCGTACTTGGAGAAGGCGAGGACGGCGGGGCGCAGCGCGGCGAGGGCGCGGTCCGCGTCGGCGGCGAGGTCGAGCGGCAGGTAGTCGGCCACGTCGGCCGGCACGGTGCGGGCGAAGCCCTCGGCGGAGGGGGAGAAGAAGGTGTAGGCCACCTGCACGTCCGGGCGGCGGGCGCG
Source organism: Longimicrobiaceae bacterium (assembly GCA_036277195.1). Lineage (GTDB taxonomy): Bacteria > Gemmatimonadota > Gemmatimonadetes > Longimicrobiales > Longimicrobiaceae > Longimicrobium. Next base: position 403 of record DASUNK010000131.1, read on the forward strand.
CAGCGCCTGGACGACGGCGCGCGCCTGCAGCCCCTCGCCCACGCTGGGGGCGTGGAACCAGGCCAGGGGCCGCGCCGGGTCGCGGTGGGCGGCGGCCCACGCCTCCAGCCGCTCCAGCACCCCCTGCCGCCCGCGGACCCCGCGCGCCAGCTTCCCCTCGCCGCGGGCCAGGAGCGGGAGGAGCGGGCGGGCGGCGGCCACGGCGGCGGCGTAGAGCGTCTCGGCGAGCGCCATGGAGCGGGAAGCTACCCGCGCCCCGCCGGGGGGCAAGGCCCGCCGTCACGATCGTCCGCCTTCACGCGTTTTCTTGCCGCAAATGCTTCCATCCTCCCGCTCATCCGGAAGGCCTAGTCCCATGTACAAGCCCCGCTGGATCTACCCCACCCTGGCCGCCCTCGCCCTCACGTCGTGCGAGGGAGGGCCGACCGAGTCGCAGGGCGCCTGCGCCGGAATCACCTTCGCCGTGGCGATCGACCCCGCAGGGAAGGCGCTCCTCTACACCCCCGAGCTGGTCCACCACCACCCGGACCACGCGATCCGCCCGATGCGCCGGATGCCGCTCCCCGGCACCCCGCTCTCCGTGGCCGTGCGCACCGACGGCCGGTTCGGCGTGGTGCCGATGGGGACCGCCGGCGCCGCGCTGGTGAGCTTCGAGACGGGGACGGTGGTGGGCGAGCTGCGCGTGGCCGGCGGCAGCGCCGACGCGGCCGCGTGGAATGGCGACGAAGTGGTGTTCCTGGCCGACCGCGCCGCCGGCGTGGTGACCCGCTTCCGGGTGGCGCCGGGCGCCGCCCCGGTGCAGACGGGCCAGGTCTCGGTGCCCGCGCAGCCGCTGCAGCTGCTGGTGTACAAGGAGCAGGTGCTGGTGCTCTCCGTAGCCTCGCGGACGCCGGGGCAGGGTGGGCGCATCACCTCACTCGACCCGCAGACGCTGCAGACCCGCTGGTCGACCACCACCTACGGGGTGGACCCGGTGGGGATGAGCGTGTTCGGACTGGACCTGTCGGGGACGGGGGAGTATAAGGAGCATCTCTCCGTGCTGAACGCGAACAACTACGCGCTGCAGCCCACCGGCGCCCAGGCGCAGAGCCGCGTGGCGATCATCAACCTGGCCACGCGCGCCCTGCTCCGCACCTTCGCGGTCGGCGAGGGCGCCACCGCGTACTATGCCCGCGCCGAACAGGCGTTCGTCACCACGCCCACGCGCGGCACCACGGTGCTCTCGCTGATGCAGCTGAACGACTACGGCCCGAAGCAGTTCTTCTGCGCGCGCGACGCCTCGGGCGCGTGCCGCGACGTGACCAGCGCCTGGGGGACGAGCTGGGTGGAGGTGTTCCAGACGGTGGCGGACCGGCCGTGGATCTACAAGTTCGAGGTCGACTACTCGCGGACGGACGCCTCGGTGCACGTGGTCACCGACAGCATCGCCCTCCCGGCCGGGAGCGTGGGCGCCGCGGCGCTGGAGCAGCCCCCCGTCGCCCTCCCCTGCAACGACGTGATCGAGTACGTGGGATAAGAGGAAGATCCCCTCCCCCTCCCCCAGGGCGTTGCCTTGGGGGAGGGGGCTACCTTCAGCGGGTGCCGTGGATGATGGCCCCCAGGTCGCCGACGCCGTAGACGTTGCGGGGCCCCGTGCCGTGCAGGGCGTAGAACCAGATGTCGGCGGGCGGCGAGAACGAGGTCATCGTCTTCCACGCGGCGCCGTCGTAGTGCAGGATGTCGAGCCCGCCGTTGGCCACCACGAACACGTCGCCCGCCCCGCTCCCCCACACCGCGTTCACCGAGACCCCGGCCGGCGCCCCGGAGGCCACCGCGTCCCAGGTGCCGCCGGGGTTGCCGTCGTAGTGCAGCACGGTGCCGTCGTCGCCCACCGCGTACACGTCCGACGAACTGCTCCCCCACACGCCGGTGAGGTGGTTGAGGGTGTTGCTGGTCATCGGTGACCAGGACGCCCCGTTCCAGCGCAGGATGGTGCCGTTCGTCCCCACCGCGAAGGCGTCGGAGGCCGAGGCGGCCCACACGTCCGCCAGGTCCTCGCTCGTCCCGCTCGCCTCCGCGGTCCAGTCGGTGCCGTCGTAGCGCACGATGGCGCCGCCCGTCCCCACCGCCACCACGTCGAGCGGGCCGCTCCCCCAGATCCCCGCCAGGTCCTCGGCGGTGCCGCTGGTCTGCGGGTCCCAGTCGGTGCCGTCGTGGTGCAGGATGGTGCCGCCGTCGCCCACCGCCCAGATGGAGGAGGCGGAGGTCCCCCACACGCCGTAGAGGGTGGGGCCGCACCCGCACAGCTCGGTGGCCCACGCGCCGGTGCCTGCGTCGCGGTGCACGATGGTCCCGTTCTCGCCCACCGCCCACGCCTCGTCGTCCGAGGCCGCCCACACGCCGTAGAGGGTGGGATTCGTCACCGTCATCGTATCCAGCGAGGCGCCGTTCCAGCGCTCGATGAACCCCAGCGGGCCGCCCGCGAAGACGTTCGTCGCCGAGGTGCCGACGAGGGCGAGCAGGGGATAGTCGAGGCCGCCCTGCACCACCGTCCAGTCCCCTCCGTCGTAGCGCATCAGCGAGCTGGCGCCCGCCGCCCACACGTCGTCGCCGGCGGCGGCCCAGACGGCGTTCAGCCCGTCCGGGTCCAGGTCCGGGTCGGTGTCCTGCGTCCACTCGTTCCCGTCCCAGTGCAGCGCCACGCCGGTCTCCTGGGCGCAGCCGCATCCCACCGCCCACACGTCGTCGGCGGCGCTGCCGCGCACGGAGAAGAGCAGCGCGGCGACGGGGGGCGCCGTCGCGGTCCACGACGCGCCGTCCCAGTGCAGGATCACGTCGTCGCCCACCGCCCACACGTCGTCCGCCGCGATCCCCCAGACGCTGTACAGGTCGGCGATGGTGAGGTTGTCCGGGTCGGTGTAGTCCACCCAGTCCGAGCCGTCCCAGCGGACGATGCGCCCGCCGTTGCCGACCACCCACACGTCGTCGGCGCCGCTCCCCCACACGCCGTTGAAGTCGTCCTCGCCGGCGCCCAGGTCCGGGTCCTCCTGCTGCGTCCAGGTCTCGCCGTCCCAGTAGAGGACGGTGTCGAACTCGCCCACGGCCCACACCCGGTTGGCGGCGGCGCCCCAGATGCCGTAGAGCGTGCTCTCGGTGCCGGTGGTGAGGGCGCGCCAGGAGTTGCCGTCGAAGTGCAGCACCACGCCCCCGTCGCTGGCGGCGAAGACGTTGTGCGGCGCGGCCGCCCACAGCGCCCAGACGGTGCCGAGGAAGGTGGGCGTGCCGCCCTCCAGCCTCCAGTGCAGCACGCTCGGCTCGACGGGCGTCTGCGTCTCCACGTAGAGGGTGAAGATGAAGGATTCCACCGTCTCGGGGACCTCGAACTCCCACCGCCGGGGGGCCGAGATGCCGCGCGGCTGGATGACGCCGGGGTAGTCGAAGTACGGCTGCCCCGCGGCGGTGAAGGTGCCGAGGCCGTCCGGGTTGGTCACGGTGACCACGCCGGTGCCGTCGGTGACGGTGGGGCCGGTGTGGAAGAAGACCTTCGCCCCGTAGACCGAGGTCCCGTCGGTGCCGAGGGGCTGGTCGAGGAGGTTCTGCAGGGTGAAGTCGGCGGCGAAGTAGTCGTCGCTCTCCGCGTACTCGACGTTCGAGGTGGCGACGCGCACGTAGATCCCCTGCCCGCCCAGGATCAGGTTGGCGCGCGGGCCCGAGGGGGCCGGCGCGCGGCACTCCACCGTGCGGGCGCGGAGAGTGGCGCGGCACTCCAGGGCGGCGCGCTGGCTCACCTCGGGCGGCGCGATGCGCGGGGCGGCGGGGTGGTCGGCGCAGGCGGCCGCGAGGACGACGGCAGGGAGGAGGAGCCCGGTGCGCAGCAGGTCTCTGGACATGCCCGGTAGCGGCTGGGGGATGGAACCGCGGGAAGGCCGGGCGCAAGTTAGGCGCGGGGCGGGGGAAAAGGCAACGGCGGCGAGGGGGCTCCCGGCCGCCCGGCCGCTTCGGTATCTTCCCCGGCCTATGAAGGATCGCATCGTCATCCGCGGCGCCCGGCAGCACAACCTCAAGAACCTGGACCTGGACCTCCCCCGCCGCGCCGTGGTGGTGGTCACCGGCCCCTCCGGCTCGGGGAAGTCGTCGCTCGCGTTCGACACCGTCTACGCCGAGGGGCAGCGGCGCTACGTGGAGAGCCTCTCCACCTACGCCAAGCAGTTCCTGGAGCGGATGGAGAAGCCCGACGTGGACCGCGTCGAGGGCATCTCCCCCGCCGTGGCCATCGAGCAGCGCAACCCCACCAAGACCAGCCGCTCCACCGTCGGCACCGCCACCGAGGTGCACGACTACCTGCGCCTGCTCTGGGCGCGGGTGGGGCGCACCTTCTGCCCCGGCCCGCACCCCGGCGAGCCCTGCGGCCGCGAGGTGCGCCCGGACACGGTGCAGAGCGCCACCGACGCCGTGGCGGCGCTCCCCGCCGGCACCCGCGCCCTGGTGTGCTTCCCCCTGCCGCGCTCCGCCCGGGTCACCCACGCGCTGGTGGCGGAGAACCTGCGCGCCCTGGGCTTCCTGCGCGTGCGCGCCGACGGGCGCGAGCTGCACCTGGACGAGCTCCCCGACGGGGTGGACTTCACCGCCGCCGGCGAGCTGCTGGTGGTGGTGGACCGGGTGCGGGTGGACGGGGAGGAGCGCTCGCGCCTGGCCGACTCGGTGCAGCAGGCCTTCACCGAGGGCGAGGGCGAGGCGGTGGTGGTCCCCGTGGGCGGCGTGCCGCTCCGCTTCACCGAGCGCTTCCGCTGCCCGGACCACCCGGAGATCGAGTTCGCCACCCCCACGCCGCAGCTCTTCTCCTTCAACAACCCGTACGGCTCCTGCCCGGAGTGCACCGGCTTCGGCGCCGTGCTCCGCTTCGACGAGTCGCTCATCGTCTGCAACCCCGGGCGCTCGCTGCGCGAGGGCGCCGTGGACCCGTGGCGGATGCCGCGCTACGAGGGGCGCCGCAAGAAGCTGGCGGACTTCGCGCGGCGCGAGGGCGTGTCGCAGGACGTGCCCTGGCGCGAGCTCCCGGAGGCCTTCCGCCACGCCGTGCTGCACGGCACCCGCGGCTTCCAGGGGGTCTACGCCTTCTTCGAGGACCTGGAGGAGAAGCGCTACAAGCAGTACATCCGCGTCTTCCTGCGGCAGTACCAGTCGGCGCAGACCTGCCCGGTGTGCGGCGGGGCCAAGCTCCGCCAGGAGGCGCTGCGGGTGCGCGTGGCGGGGCGCACCATCGCGGAGGTGTCGGAGCTGCCCCTGGCCCGCCTGCGCCCCTGGCTGGACGCGCTCGGCGACGCCGCCGGCCCCGGCGACGCGGAGTGCCCCGCCGTGCCGCTGTCGCCGGCGGAGCGCGAGATCGCCGCCTCCATCCTGCGCGAGCTGGACGCGCGCGTCGGCTTCCTCTGCGACGTGGGGCTGGGCTACCTGACGCTCGACCGGCAGACGCGTACCCTCTCCGGCGGCGAGGCGCAGCGCATCACCCTGGCCAACGCGCTGGGGAGCCGGCTGGTGGACACCCTCTACGTGCTGGACGAGCCCACCATCGGGCTGCACCCGGCCGACAACGACCGGCTGCTGCGCCTGCTGGCGCGCCTGCGCGAGGGGGGGAACACGGTGCTGGTGGTGGAGCACGACCCCGAGGCCATGCGGCTGGCCGACTGGCTGGTGGAGCTGGGCCCCGGGAGCGGCGAGCGCGGCGGCGGCCTGGTGTTCCAGGGCCCGCTCGCGGAGCTGCTGGAGGCGGACACCCTCACCGGGCGCTACCTCTCCGGGCGCGAGGAGATCGCCGTCCCCGCCAGGCGGCGGCACGTGAAGGGGGCGCGGCTGCGGCTGGAGGGCGCGCGCGAGCACAACCTGCGCGGCGACGCGGTGGAGATCCCGCTGGGGGCGCTGACGGTGGTCACCGGCGTCTCCGGCTCGGGGAAGAGCACGCTGGTGCACGACGTCCTCTACCGCGCCGTGGAGCGCGAGCTGTCGGGGGGCGAGACCTCGGCCAAGCGGCACCTGGGCGAGGCGGTGGGCGCCTTCGACCGCCTGTCGGGCGCGGGGCTGGTGCGCGCGGTGGTGCTGGTGGACCAGTCGCCGATCGGGCGCACCCCGCGCTCCAACCCCGTCACCTACATCAAGGCGTACGACGAGGTGCGGCGCATCTTCGCGGAGCTGCCGGACGCGCGGGCGCGCGGGTTCGGGCCGGGGCACTTCTCCTTCAACGTGGCGGGCGGGCGCTGCGAGGCGTGCAAGGGCGACGGCCAGGTGCAGGTGGAGATGGTGTTCATGGCCGACGTCTTCGTGCCGTGCGAGGTGTGCGGGGGCGCGCGCTTCCGCCCCGAGGTGCTGGAGGTGCGCTACCGCGGGCGCAGCATCCGCGACGTGCTGGAGATGACGGTGGACGAGGCGATCCGCTTCTTCCTGCACGAGGACCGGCTGGGGCAGACGCTCTGGCACCTGCAGCAGGTGGGGCTGGGCTACCTGCGGCTGGGGCAGCCGGCGCCCACGCTCTCCGGCGGCGAGGCGCAGCGGATCAAGATCGCGCGCGAGCTGGCGCAGGGCGCGCGGCGCGGCGGGAAGAAGCTCTACATCCTCGACGAGCCCACCACCGGGCTGCACCTGGACGACGTGCGCAAGCTGCTGCGGGTGCTGGGGGACTTGGTGGACGCCGGCCACACGGTGCTGCTGATCGAGCACCACCTGGACGTGATCAAGACGGCGGACTGGGTGGTGGACCTGGGTCCCGGCGCGGGTCCCGAGGGGGGGCGGGTGGTGGCGATGGGGACGCCGGAGGAGGTGGCGCGGGTGGAGGAGAGCGTGACGGGGCGCTACCTGGCCCCGCTGCTGGAGCCGCGGCTGGCCGCGGTGTCGTGAGCGCCCCGCCGGCGGCGGCCGGCGGGGCGTCTTCCCTCAGAAGTGCCCGAAGACGTTGGGGACGTGGGTCTTGAGGGCGCGGTCCGCGTCGTCGTCCTCTTCGCCCAGGCGCAGGGTGGTGAGCTTGGGCTCCTCCTCGCCCACGGCCTGGGTGGTGTAGACCGGCCCCTCCTCGCCGAGCGCCAGCGTGGTGATGACGGGCTTCTTGCGCCCGCCCCTGCCGTGCGCCGGGGCGCTCTCGCTCTTCCCGGGGTGCGCGTCGGCGGTGGCGTAGGGCTCCTGGTCCTCCTCGCCGATGGCCTCGGTGGTGGGCCGCGGGTCCTCCTCGCCGGCCACGTCGGTGGTATAGATCGGCCCCTCCTCGCCCAGCGCGAAGGTGGTGATGATGTCCTCCTCGCCCCGGTCCGTCGTGGTGGGCTGGGGGTGCTCCTCGCCGGTGGCGAGCGTGGTGTAGATGGGGCCTTCCTCGCCCACGACCATGGTGGTGGGGCCGAGCTCGGGTTCCTGTGCCATTGTCGCCTCTCGGGTGGGACGTGGGGACGGGGCCGGCGGTGGGAGGGCGCAATATAGGCGGCAGGGGGGAGGGGTCAAGTGCGGCCCCGCAACAAATCCCTGGCTCCGCCAGTAAGAAGCGATTAGAAGTGAGGGCGCGGCGTCCCTCGCCGCGCCCCGGACCCGACCCCCACCCCGGATCCCCTCCCATGAAACGCTCGCTCTGCCTGCTGGCGCTGGTGACGTGGGCGTCCGCCACGCCGGCGCTGGCGCAGTACGGAGACCGCCACTCGTACCAGTACTGGGGCGGCGGCTTCCTCTCGGTGGGCCGCGGCGGCTCCAACAGCGAGCTGCTGGACCCCAAGCTCGCCGTGGCGGGTGGCTACGAGGCGCACTTCGGCGGCCGCAGCGGCCCGCAGTTCGGCGTGCGGGCCAGCGGCGGCTACGCGCGCTTCGACCCCGACGTGGAGGCGTACGTGGACTCGGTGGGGGCGCAGTCGGGGAGCCGCCGCGGCGGCGAGACCACGGTGTACGACACCGGGGCGGACGGGCTGCTGGGGTGGCGCTTCGGCAACCTGGCCGTGTACGGCTACTGGGGGCTCCACTACTTCCGCGACACCCACCGCGAGATGACGCTGAGCACCGACGCGGGCGACTACGAGTTCACCTTCCGCCGGCGCACGGACTTCGGCGAGACCAAGGGGTACGGCGTGGCGCTGCTGACGAGCGGGGGGCAGGGGCTGTACGCGGAGTGGTTCAGCGGCGGCGGCTACGACGAGCGGATGATCCGGCAGGAGGGGGTGCGGTTCGGGTTTCTGTGGGGGTGGTAACAGCAGTGCGAAGTGCGAAGTGCGAAGTGCGAAGTGCGAAGGGAGCGCCTCCGCGATATTCGAGGAATTCCCAGGGCACCGGTAAATCACGGCCCCGCGACGTTCGCACTCCCCGCCTTCTCGTCTCGGAATATGTCGCACTTCGCACTTCGCACGTCGCACTTCGCACTGCGGTTTACTGCCGCCGCAGCGTCACCGGCCCGTTGGTCGTCACCACCCGGATCGGCGCGCCGCCGCGCCCCAGCTCCGTGCGGATGCGCCGCGTCACCCGCCCCTGCACCGTCACCGTCAGCGGGAAGTCGAGGCTCATCGGGCCGTTCACCGTCCCCGTCTCCAGCTCCGCGTTGTAGCCGGCGGGGACCACGAGCGTCGCCGGCCCGTTGGTGGTCTCCAGGTCCAGCCCCGCGCCGTACCAGCGCGAGCCCTCCAGCCGCGCCGTCACCGGGCCGTTCTGCGCCCGCCCGCGGATGTGCCCGCCCCCGCCCGTCACCGTGATCGGCCCGTTCAGCGCCGTCGCCTCCACCTCGCCCTCCGTGCCGCGCAGCGAGATCGGGCCGTTGGTGGTGCGCAGCTCCAGGTCCGTCTCCGCGGGGACGAAGATCTCGTAGCTCACCGACCAGTGCGCGCGCCGCGAGTGCTCCGGCCCCTCGGCGTAGATCTCCGCGCCGCCGGTGCGCACCTCGATGTCGCCCGCCTGCGCCCGGGCCGCGGCCAGGGTCTGCGCGGTCGACTGGATCTGGATGCGCACCAGGATCTCGTCGCGGTCCCACGCCTTCACCGAGATGCCGCCGTTCTGGCGCCCGTCCACGTGCAGCTCGCCGCGCGGGCGCAGCCGCGTCTCGCGCTCCTCGCAGTGCACCTCGCGGTCGGAGTCGCGGTTCCAGCGGCGGCAGCGCTCCACCCAGTCGTCGTCGTCGTCCTGGGCGAAGGCGGGGGCCGGGGCGAAGGCGGCCGCCGCGAGCAGCGCCAGGGTGGCCGGGAAGAGGCGGAGGGTGCGCATGGTCGACCGTTTCACGGGTGATGAGGAGGAAACGACACCCCGGTTGGATCGTGCGAAGGCGGCGAAGGTTTGAACGGCGGCCGGTCCGCGTCGCACTTCGCACTTCGCACTTCGCACTTTCGCACTTCGCACTTCGCACTTCGCACTTTCGCACTTCGCACTCCTAAATGTTTGCGCCTCCGGACAGTTGCGCGCTATATTCCGCCCTTTCCCCGAACATACGCCGGAATCTCCCCCACCCCCAGGGCAGGGCGCCTCTCCCTTGAAGGTTCTTCTCCTCGACGCGGATCGTAGTGTCGGGCGCACGCTCGAAGCCGAGCTGGACGGCGCGGAGCTCACCACCGCGCACGCCCTCAGCGAGGGGCTGCGCCTGATCGCGTCGGGCCAGTGGGACCTCATCCTCCTCGACGCGGACTTCTCCGGCGCCGGCCTCGAGATCCTGGGCCGCCTCAGCGAGGAGGGCGGCACCGCCCCCGTGGTCTTCCTCACCGGCTCCCCGTCCATGGAGCTGGCCATGGAGGCCATCCGCCACGGCGCCCACGACGTCCTCCCCAAGCCCCTCCCCCGCGGCCGCATCCGCGAGATCCTGCTGGGGATCGACGAGATCCGCCGCCTCCGCCCCCTCCCCGCCGACACCGGCCCCGCCGGCACCATCGTGGGGACCAGCGGCGGGATGATGGGCGTCTTCAAGTCCATCGCCCGCGCCGCCACCAGCGACGCCACCGTGCTGGTGCTGGGCGAGAGCGGAACGGGGAAGGAAATGGTGGCCCGCGTCCTCCACGCCCGCTCGCGCCGCGCCCGCGGGGCGTTCGTGGCCATCAACTGCGCCGCCATCCCCGAGAACCTGCTGGAGTCCGAGCTCTTCGGCCACGAGAAGGGCGCCTTCACCGGCGCCATCGGGCGGCGCATCGGCCGCTTCGAGCGCGCCAGCGGGGGCACGCTCTTCCTGGACGAGATCGGCGACATGTCGCTGGCGCTGCAGAGCAAGATCCTGCGCGCCCTGCAGGAGCGCGAGATCGAGCGGGTGGGCGGGAGCGCGCCCGTGACCATCGACGTGCGCATCGTGGCCGCCACCAACCGCGACCTGGGGGGGGCCGTGCGCGAGGGGCGCTTCCGCGAGGACCTCTACTACCGGCTGGCGGTGGTGACGCTGCACCTGCCGCCGCTGCGCGAGCGCGGGACGGACCTGGACCTGCTGGCGCTGCACTTCGTGGCCCAGTACGCCGCCGAGCACGGCCGCCCGATCCGCGCCGTGGCCGAGGAGGTGTTCCACATCCTCCACGCCCACCCCTGGCCGGGGAACGTGCGCCAGCTCCGCAACGCGGTGGAGCGCGCCGTGGTGATGTCCGACGGCGAGGTCCTCCTCCCCCACCACCTCCCGGCGGACGTGGTGCACCCCGCGCCGGCGCCCCGCGCGGCCCAGGCCGGCCCCGAGGAGATGCCGCTGGTGACGCTGGAGGAGATGGAGCGGCGGATGATCCGCCGTGCCCTGGCCGAGACCGGGCACAACCTCACCCTGGCCGCCGAGCGGCTCGGGATCCACCGCAACACGCTCCGGCGCAAGATCGCGGAGTATGGCCTGGCGGGCGGCGAGTGAGCCCGGCGCACCGGGGCTGTGCACAGTGCACACTTCTGGTGCACGCGGACCCCGCGCGGCCGGGGCCGCTCCCGCTTGGAAAAACGTCCACAACGGGTTAGTTTACAGTGAGTTGGCGCGCCGCCGGCGCGCTATCGTGTTCTGGTACGTGCCGTGCCTTCCCGTACCGGGTCCACCCTCCCCGTCCACTCTCGGAGGCATTGATGAGCCGAACGTTCCGGTCGTTCCTCCTCTTCACGGCGGTGCTGGCAGGCGCCCTCAGCTCGGGCTGCTCGGACGCCGGGACCCCCACGGTGGCCCCGGTCGGCTTCCCGGCGTTCTCGGAGTCCGACGTCGAGATCATCGCCAAGTTCAAGGAGCGCCCCCAGACCACCTACGGGTGGGCCAAGGCGTGGATCGGCCCCCGGGGCGGGCGGCTGGACTTCCTGGGCTTCGCCATCGAGGTGCCGGCCGGCGCGGTGGACAAGGTGACCATGTTCAGCATCCAGGTGCCGATGGACCGCACCGGCGCGGAGCGGGTGATGGCCGAGTTCGGGCCGCACAACCGCACCTTCGCGCAGCCGGTGATCATCGAGCTCCCCCTGCGCAACACCACCATCGAGAGCTCCACCGCCCCCACCATCGTCTGGTGGAACGACGCGTGGGTGAACATGGGCGCCGCGGTCACCGCCGACGGGCAGCGCCTGCGCACCGCGGTGGACCACTTCTCCACCTACGGCACCACCACCGCGCGGGTCGGCACCATCACCGTCTCCGGCGGCTGACGCGGAAAGCCTGATCAGCGTGTCGAACCCGCCCCGCTCCGCGGCGACCCTCGAAGAGCTCTTCTCCCTCCTCCCCGCCCTGGATGAGCTGGAGGGGCTCCGGCTGTCCCTGGTGGGGGCGGCCGTGCCCGATCCCGGGCGCGAGTGGGACAGCTCGGGGGACTACGCCACCTTCGACAAGCGCATCGTCTCGCCGGAGCGGCTGGAGGCGGCGCTCGCCGAGTCGGAGCAGGCGCTGCACCAGTACGTCGAGTCGCTCTACGCCAGCCTCCTCCCCCTCTTCCGCTCCTTCTGGGCGGGCGATGGCGCGGCCACCGCCCGGCAGCTGATCGAGCTGGGGCAGCGGCAGGAGGAGTTCGGGCGCTACCGCAAGGCCCGCGACTGCTACGACGTGGCGCTCTCCCTCTCCCTCCCCCTGGCCGAGAAGGGGCCGCAGATCCAGGCGCTGCGGCGCATCGCGCGGGTCTCCATCTCGCTGGGCGACCTGCAGGAGGCGCGCTCCTACTACCACCGCGCCGCCGAGCTGGCGCTCGACGCCGACGCGCTGCACGCGCAGGTGGTGGCGCTCACCGGGCTGGGGAACGTGCACACCCTGCAGGGGCGCTTCGCCGAGGCGGAGGACCGCTACCGCCAGGCGATGGCGCTGCTGGAGCGCGCCCCCGCGGACGAGGCGGCGGCGCTGGAGCTGGAGCGGGGGCAGCTGTACAACAACCTGGCTAACATCAGCACCCGCCGCGAGCGGCTGGCCGAGGCCGAGGCGTGGTTCCGGCAGGCGATGGAGGTGTGGGCGCAGGTCGACTCGCCCTTCGACCAGGCGGTGTGCTGCCACAACCTGGCGCTCCTGCGCGAGGTGCAGGGGCGCCGCGAGGAGAGCCGCGCCATCCACGAGCAGGCGCTGGCGCTCCCGCTCCCCTCGGGGCTGCGCTCGGGGATCGCCATCGACCTGGCGGAGAGCTACCTGAAGGACGGGCAGGTGGGCGCCGCCGAGGCGTGGGGGCGCGAGGCCGAGGAGCATGCCATCGCCGCGCGCTCGCCCTACTTCCTGGGGCGGATGTACCAGGGGCGCGGCAACATCGCCCGCGCCCGCGGCGACGAGGACGGCTTCATCTTCTACGAGAAGGCGCTGGAGATCGCCCGCGAGAAGGACTACCCCTTCCTGGAGGCGGAGACGCTGGTGGACTACGCGCGCCTCCGCCTGCAGGCCGGCAACGTGGAGGAGGCGCAGGCGTACCTGGAGCGTGCCCGCGAGATCTTCGGCGAGCTGGGGACGCTGCAGGAGCTGGCGCGGGCCGAGCGCGCGCTGGGCGAGCTGCAGGCGCGGGCGGACCTCCCCCTGGCCGCGGCGGGCGACTAGCCGGCGGGACACGGGACGGCGTGTCGCGGCGACACGGAGGGCGGGGCTCCCGGGCACGGGAGCCCCGCCTTCGCGCGTGCGGCGCACGGCGCGAAGATTGCTCCCTGGCGGGAAAACGCCCGTCCCTCCGGGAACTCCCGCCCGTCCCCGCAGGTACATGGCGGGCACCCCCCGTCCACCGACCCCGCGAGCGCCGTGCACGCCTCCGCCCCCGTCCGCCTGGCCGTCCTGGCCGCCGCCGCGCTCGCCGCGGCCGCGCCGGCGCGCGCGCAGGAGGGGGAGTGCCGCGAGGGCGCCATCTCCGAGATCTTCATCGACAACAACTCGGTCTTCGACGTGGGGAGCGCCGGGCTGGACGCCCGCTTCAACTGGGCGTACCGGCTGGCCAACTCCATGCACGTGGCCACCCGCCCCGAGGTGGTGCGCCGCGAGCTCCTCTTCGCGGAGGGCGATTGCTACAGCCCCGCCCTGCTGGAAGACTCGGAGCGCATCCTGCGCGCGGCCTCCTTCATCGCCGACGCGGACGTCTACGCCGTCCCCCAGGCCGACGGGAGCTGGCACGTGGTGGTGGAGACGCGCGACGAGTGGTCCACCCGGCTGGAGCCGCAGCTGGAGAGCGCGCAGCTCACCGGGCTGGAGCTGCGCGAGGACAACCTGCTGGGACGCGGGCAGCGGGTGGCGGCCTTCTTCCGCGAGTACCAGGACGAGCGCATCTTCGGCGCCTCGTTCGGCACCCGGCAGCTGCTCGGCACCCAGTGGGACGCGGACCTGGCCCTCTCCAAGACCCCGGTGGGCTACGCCGTGCTCCAGCGCCTGGCCTACCCCTTCCGCGGCGAGGGCGGGCGCTGGGCCTTCCGCCAGCAGCTGGCGTACGAGGAGAGCAACTTCGAGTACTTCGTCCCCACCCTGGACGGCGACGACCTGGAGCGGCGCAGGTTCCCGGTGGAGAGCCGCGGCTTCGAGGTGGGCGCCTTCCGGCGGCTGGGGCGGCGCGGGCACCTCACCGTGCTGGGGGTGGCGGTGATGGGCGAGTGGATCGCCTACCCGCAGGACTACCTCACCCCGCGCGAGGGGGAGGAGGCGCCGGACGACGACCCGGCGGCGCAGCCGGACCCGGGGATCGTGCAGGGGCTGGACACCGTCTCCAGCGTGCGCGCGGTGGCGCTGGTGGGGCAGCGCAACCTGGTCTTCGACCGGCGGCGGGCGCTGGACGCGGTGCGCGGCGCCGAGGACGTGCCGCTGGGGATCGAGGTGGAGGTGGGGGTGGGGCGGAGCCTCACCGCCTTCTCCACCGACGACGACCTGTCGGTGGACGCCGGCTTCTACGGCGCGCGCGACCTGCCGGGCGGGGTGCTGGCGGGGATGCGCGGCACCCTGGAGGCCAAGCGCGTCTTCGGCGACGACGACGGGTGGCGCAACCTCTTCGGGCAGCTCGACGCCTGGGCGTACTGGCGCCCCTCGGAGGAGAGCCGCCACACCCTGGTGGCCGCCCTCTCCGGCGCAGGGGGGTGGCGCACCACCGTTCCCTTCCAGCTCACCCTGGGGAACCGCTCGGGGGTGCGCGGGCTGGAGCGGCACGCCTTCACCGGCGAGCGGCGGGTGGTGGCCACGCTGGAGCACCGCGCCTATCTGGGGTGGCCCTACCCCGAGCTCTTCGACCTGGGCTCCGCCGCCTTCGTGGACGTGGGGCACATCTGGGCCGGGGGCGACGCCTTCGGCACCAGCTCGCCGATCCAGGTGAGCGCCGGGGTGGGGCTGCGCCTGGCCTTCCCCCCCGGCTCGCGCCGCACCTACCGGCTGGACGTGGCCATGCCGGTCAGCGGCGACGGCACCGGCTTCGGCGGGCTCACCGTCTCGCTCGGCATCGGCCAGGCGGTGGGGCGCGGCGCCGTGCACGCCGACCCGCAGCTCCGCCGCAGCTCGCGCCGGGCCCTCAGCGCCTCGCTCTTCTCCTTCCCACCCTGACGCCGTGGCCGGCGGACTGAGGCCGACGGTCTACCGCGCGGCCTGGGTGCTCCCGGTGGCGTCCGAGCCCCTGCGCGGCGGCGCCGTGCTGGTGGGCGCCGACGGCCGCATCGCCGCCGTGGCCCCCGCGGCGGCGCTCGAGCTCCCCCCCGACGCCGAGGTGGTGGAGCTCGGCGAGGCGGCGCTCCTCCCCGGGCTGGTGAACGTCCACGCCCACCCCGAGCTCGCCGCCTTCCGCGGGGCGCTGGAGGACCTGCGCTTCCGCGACTGGATCCTGCGGCTGGTGGGGACGCGCCGCGCCGCGCTCGGCGACGCCGACTTCGAGGCCGCCGCCCGCTGGACGATGGTGGAGGCGCTGCGCGCGGGGATGACCACGGTGGCCGCCACCGAGACCTCGGCCGCCGCCCTCGGCGCCCTGCGCGAGGCGGGGATGCGGGGGATCGTCTACCGCGAGGTCTTCGGGCCCGACCCGCGCCAGGCGGACGAGGCCATGTGTGACCTGCGGCGCGCCGTGGAGGGCTTCCGCGCGCTGGAGACGGAGCGGGTGCGGGTGGGCGTCTCGCCGCACGCGCCGTACACCGTCTCCGACGACCTCTTCCGCGCGGTGAGCGAGTACGCGGTGGCCGAGGGGCTGCCGATGGCGGTGCACGCCGCCGAGTCCGTCCCCGAGCGCGCGCTGGTGGAGCACGGCGGGGGCGACTTCGCGCCCGGGCTGCGGGCGCGGGGGATCGAGACGCCGGTGCGGGGGCGCTCCACCCTGGAGCTCTTCGACCGGCTGGGGGTGCTGCGGGCGCGCCCCCTGCTCATCCACTGCGTGACCCCCGGCGCCGACGACGTGGCGCGCATCGCCGACGCGGGGTGCGCCGTGGCCCACTGCCCGGTGGCCAACGCCCGGCTGGGGCACGGGCTGGCGCCCTACCCGGAGCTGCGCGCCGCGGGGGTGCGGGTGGGGCTGGGGACGGACTCGGTGGGGAGCAACAACCGGCTCGACCTGCTGGAGGAGGCGCGCATCGCCTCGCTCCTGCAGCGGGCGCGGCTGGCGGCCCACGACCTGCTCCCCGCGGCCGAGCTGCTGCGGCTGTGCACGCTGGAGGGGGCGCGGGCGCTGCGGCTGGACGACCGGGTGGGGACGCTGGAGCCGGGGAAGGACGCGGACCTCACCGCCGTCTCCTTCGCGGCGCCCCACGTGCGGCCGGTGCACGACCCGGTGGCGGCGCTCTTCCACGCGGCGCGGGGGACGGACGTGGTGCTGACGGTGGTGTGCGGGCGGGTGCTCTACCGCGGCGGGCAGGTGCTGACGCTGGACGAAGGACGCGTCCGGGCGGCGGCCGAGGCCTCGGCGGAGCGGGTGCGGCGGGCGCTTTCCTGAAGGGGTGGGCAGGCGTGGCACTGGATGGCGGCGGCGGGCAGCTCGGGGTGGAGGAGCGGGCGCGGCGGGTGCGGCGCACGCTCCAGCTCATGCTGCTGGTCAACTTCACCCTGCTGGTGGTGAAGGCGGTGGCCGGGGTGCGCTCCGGCTCGCTCGCCGTGCTCGGCGGCGCCTTCGACTCCGGGCTGGACATGATCACCAACGTGGTGGGGCTCACCCTGGCCGGGATGGCGGCCCAGGGCCCGGACGAGGACCACCCGTACGGGCACGACAAGTTCGAGACGCTGGGCGCGCTGGTGCTGGTGGCCTTCCTCTCCGTCTCCGTCTACGAGCTGGTGCGCAGCGCCATCGGCCGGCTGCGCGGCGGGACGCCGGTGGAGCTGGACACCTCGCTGGCGGTGGCGGTGATGACCGGCTCGCTGGTGGTGGGGATGGGGGCCGCGGTGTACGAGCGGCGGCGGGGGCGGGCGCTGCAGAGCGAGCTGCTGGTGGCCGACTCGGCGCACCTGCTGGCCGACGTGGGGGTGACCACGGCGGCGCTGGTGGGGCTGCTCCTCACCCGCGCCGGGTGGGAGGCGGCCGACGCGCTCACCTCGCTCCTGATCGCCGGGCTCATCGCCCGCACGGGGTGGGAGATCATCCGCGAGGCGGTGCCGATGCTGGTGGACGAGCGGGCGGTGGACGCGGGCGAGATCGCGCGGGTGGCGGAGGGGATGGAGGGGGTGCACGCGGTGTACGACGTGCGCTCGCGGGGGCGGCGCGGCTCCATGTTCGCGGAGCTGACCATCGCGGTGGGGAGCGGGGTGGACGTGGAGACGGCGCACGCCATCGCGGACCTGGTGGAGCGCGAGCTGCGGCAGCGGCTGGGGGCGCAGAGCGTGACGGTGCACGTGGAGCCGGAGCCGGCGGGATGAGCCCCCTGGGGCGGGAGGCCGGCGCGGAGCTGATGGACCGGCCCGACCAGGACCCCGGCCAGCTCGCCCGCAGCCTGGCCGACCTGCGCGGCGTCAACCGCTGGCTCGGCGGCACCCGCGTGGTCCTCCGCCACCTGGCGCGCCTCCTCGCGCGCCACCCGCAGGCCGAGTACCGCATCCTCGACGTCGGCACCGGCTCGGCCGACATCCCCCTGGCCGTGGCGCGCTGGGCGCGGCGCCGCGGCGTGCGCGTGCGGGTGCTGGCCACCGACAACCACCCCGGCACCCTGGCCGTCGCCCGCGCCCGCACCGCCGGCGAGCCCGCCGTGGAGACGGCGCTCGCCGACGCGCGGCGGCTCCCCTACCGCGACGGGTGCTTCGACGTGGCCCTCTGCGCCAGCGCCCTCCACCACTTCGACGACCTGCGCGACGTCATCCGCGTGCTGCGCGAGCTGGAGCGCGTGGCCGCGCTGGGGGTGATCGTCAGCGACCTGGCCCGCTCGCGCCCGGCGCTGGCGGGTGCGCGGCTGCTGGCCGCCACCCTCTGGCGCGCGCACCCCGTCACCCGGCACGACGGCCCGCTCTCCGTGCGCCGCGCCTTCACCCCCGCCGAGCTGCGCGACGTGGTGCGCCGCGCGGGGCTCCGCGGCGCCCGGGTGCACGCGCACTTCCCCTTCCGCCTGGCGCTGGTGGCCGAGAAGGCCCGCGCC
>DASUNK010000132.1:0-5558 GCA_036277195.1 Longimicrobiaceae bacterium
CTCCAGAGGAGGTGGCGGCTGGCCGCGGAGGCGCGGCGGAGGGCCAGCGCGCCGGCCGCGGCCGCGCCGAGCAGCAGCGTGGCCTTGGCCGCCAGCAGCGCGGCACTCCAGAGCGGGGAGAAGGAGAGGTCCATGGAGGCCTACCGGCCCTGCTTGCGGGCCTGGGCGATGAGGTGGGACAGCCGTTCCAGCTCCCGCTCGGTGAGTCCGCTCTCCGGCAGCTCCAGCAGGGCCGCCACCGCGGCCTCGGTGGAGCCCTGGAAGAAGGTGCGCACCAGGTGCGACAGCGCGGTCTGCTGCGCCGCGTCGCGGGGCACCGTGGGCAGGTAGACGTAGCGAGGTCCGTCCACGTCGTGCCGCAGGTGGCCCTTGTCCTCCAGGATGCGCATGAGCGCCCGCACCGCCGAGTAGCTGGGGGGATCGGGAATGCGCTCGAGCACGTCGCTCACGGTCGCGTTGCCCAGACGGTAGACCACGTCCATGATCTGGCGCTCGCGACGGCTGAGGTTCTGCTGCGGAGAAGCCTTCGCCATTGGGGAGACCTGGGATCGTCGGGAGGGAGCCGGGTCGGCTGGATCTGCTAATTCTCTAGCAGAAGACTACCGCGCGCGGGGGCCAGCGTCAAGGCACTTCGCCCCCGGTCGCGGGCGCGGCTTCTCCCGGTGACGCGGAGAACGCGCGGGCGGCTCCCTTTCTGACGCTTCCTTGGATGCCGCGAACAGCGAAAAGGTTTGCAGGCGGGCCACGCCCGATGAAGATGAGCACTGCTCCTACGCTGTAGCGCTACGATAACCCAATCCAGACTCAGGCAGGAACGTAGGTCAACCTGATCACATCCTCGCCAATCCGATCATGAGCCATGAGGCGGAGCGGCGGCCGGGGTCCGGCGAAATATGGCTTGCCGTGACCAAGCACGACGGGGTGCAGGTAGATTCGATACTCATCGATCAGGCCAAGTTCGGTGAGGCTTTGCGCCAGGTTCGGGCCAGCAACCTCGATCTCCCCGTCGCGCTCGGCCTTCAGCTCGCGGATCGCGCCCTCCAGATCATCCCCAACCAGCCTGGCGTTGGGGCCGACCGACTTCAACGAGCGCGAGACGACCCATTTCGGCTGGCTCCGCCACGCCGCCGCGAAGGCGTGTTCCTCTGCATCCCATTCAGGATGATCGTCATCCCAGTAACGCATGACCTCATACATTTGGCGACCGTACACACTGCCCGCCTGCCCCTGGGCCTCCTCGATGAAGTGGCGGAAGAGCGTGGGGCTGGGCGCAAACGCCATATGGTCGACGTAGCCGTCCAGGGACTGGTTCATTCCGAACACGAGCTTGGCCATACCCACTTCCTTTCCTTACGCGGCACATCCGCGCGGTTCTGCTTGCGTTATGTAATCGGTTGCAAGCTAGATCGCTCGGCTGGTTGGGTGCAACGCCTGGGGGAGAGGGAGTACATCCCCCTGGATGATGTTAACCATGTGATACATAGTTAATGGAGGAGGCGAGCGAATGAACGAGCTGGGAGATTACCTGCGCGGGCGCCGGCTGGCTCGCTACGAGACGGACCCGGCGTACTCGGTGAACCGGGTGGCCGGGCGGGTGGGCGTCACGCCCTCGTACCTGAGCCAGGTGGAGCGGGGGCTCACCCGCTCTCCCCCGTCCGAGGAGACGCTGGTGGCGCTGGCCGACGACCTGGGGGTGGACCGCGACCTGGTGCTGGCCCTGGCGGGGAAGATCGCCAGCGACCTGCGCCAGACCATCACCCGGCGCCCCACGCTCTTCGCCGAGCTCCTGCGCGAGCTGCGCGACGCCCCCGACCACGCCGTCCTCCGCCTGGTGCGCGAGGTGCGCGACGGCGACTGGTGAACCCTGGCCGCACGAAAGGCGAGGCCCCGATGATCGAGCTGCGGAACGACGCGCTGGTCTTCTCCTTCCCCGAGGTCCACCCGGACGCGGTGCTGCGCGTGGAGTTCCAGCGGACCCTGCGCATCCCCAGCGACGGGCGCACCTATCCCCTCCCCCCGGGGCGCGGGCCCTTCCCCCTGCGGCACGTGGACGACTTCGCGGAGCGCGTCCCCGCCGGGTGGCTGCGGCACGGGGGCGTCATGCTCCCCATGTACCAGGCCGAGGCGCTGTGGATCAGCTTCCGCTCGCCCACCGGCTACCCCTTCGCGGTCAAGGTGGCCGCGGGGAAGATCGACGCCGTCACGGGGAAGGAGTGGAGCGAGGGGCTCTCGCAGCGCCCGCAGAACTACCTGGTGCACCCGGGGCAGCCGTGGCTCGACGGCTACGTGGTGGAGGCGGGGAAGATCCGGCAGTTCGTGGCGATGCCGCTCGGCGCCGGCTACAGCGCCGAGGAGCAGCTCACGGGGAAGGGCGAGTTCGGCGGGCTGCAGCTGCAGGTGTTCCCACTGCGCCGCGAGCTGTACCGGCCGCTGCCGCCGCCGCCCGCCCCGGACATGATGTACGCGGCCGCCGCGACGGCCCGCCCGCCGGCGGCCGCCAGGGCCGCGCCGGACATGGCGCTGGGGATGGGCGGCAGCATGCAGCAGGAGGTCTACCGCGACCGCCGCTCGCCGGAGGACTGGGACACGGCCCACACCAGCCGCTGCTTCGTGCACCTGGCCAACTCGATGGTGTGGCGCCAGATCACCGGGCAGGACCCGCCCACGGTGCCGCCCACCGCCCGGGAGTACACCGCCGCGGGGCTCCCCTGGTTCGACTACTACGCGCACGACCAGGAGGCGCTCGCCGGCTCCGACGCGCTGAAGGGGCTGAAGACCATCGCCGAGCTGGCCAAGGAGAAGGGCCACCCGGCGCTCCCCGAGAACGAGCCGGTGGACCCCACCAACCTGGTGAAGCTGCACGCGAAGGTGGCGCCCGGGCAGGTGCGCGAGGGCGTGTTCTGATCCTCGGGCGGATCGCTGGCAGGAGAAGGGGCCCCGGCGACGGGGCCCCTTCGCGTTCAGGGAGCGCAATCCTCTTGACTTGTTTTGATACAGTTGTTACTCATGATGAAACATGTAGTCACAGGAGATCATGGACTCCGAAGCGCGCTGGCTCCTGCTCATCCACCAGCTCCCCCCGAAGCCCGCGTACCTGCGGGTGAAGGTGTGGCGCCGCCTGCAGCGGCTGGGGGCGGTGGCGGTGAAGAACTCCGTCTACGTGCTGCCGGCGTCGGAGCAGGCGCGCGAGGACTTCGAGTGGCTGCTGCGCGAGATCGGGGAGGGCGGCGGCGACGCGGTGGTGTGCGAGGCGCGCTTCGCGGGGGGGCTCACCGACGAGGAGGTGGAGGAGATGTTCCGCGACGCGCGCAGCGCCGACTACGCGCAGGTGGCCGAGGCGGCGCGCGCCCTGGCCGCCGCGGGCGACCCGCCCGAAGCCGAGGTGGAGCGGCTGAAGCGGCGCCTCCACGAGGCGGCGGCGCTCGACTTCTTCGCCGCCCCCGGGCGGAGCGAGGCGGAGGCGGCGCTCGCGGCGCTGGAGCCTGCGCCGGCCGCCGGGCGCGGCGGCGCGCCGCTGCCGCCGGAGTCGCTGCGCGGCAAGACCTGGGTCACCCGCCGGGGCGTGTACGTGGACCGCATGGCGAGCGCCTGGCTGGTGCGGCGCTTCGTGGACCCGGACGCCCAATTCCGCTTCGTGGCCGGGCGCCGCCACCGCGCGGCCGAGGGCGAGGTGCGCTTCGACATGTTCGACGGCGAGTTCACCCACGAGGGCGGCCGCTGCACCTGCGAGGTGCTGCTGGAGCGGCTGGGGCTGGAGGGCGACGCCGCGCTGCGCGCCGTGGCCGAGATCGTCCACGACCTGGACCTGAAGGACGGCCGCTTCGGCCGCCCCGAGGCGCCGGGGGTGGAGCGGCTGGTGGCGGGGATCGCCCGCGCCCACGCGGGCGACGAGGCGCGGCTGGAGCGCGGCGCCGCCCTGTTCGACGCGCTCTACGAGAGCTTCCGCGAGCCGGGAGCCTGACTCCAACGGGAGAGAGGCAATGCGCTGGATGACCCGCAGGAACGCCAACGTGGACCGCGTGGCCTGCCCGTGGCTGATCCGCCGCTTCGTGGACGGCGACGCCGAGTTCCTCTTCGTGCCCCCCGGCACCGACCCCGCGGCGCACCCCGACGCCATCCCCTTCGACCTGCCGAACGTGGAGCTGGGGCACGTGGACGGGCGGTGCAGCTTCGAGTCGATCCTGGTGAAGCACGGGCTGGACGCGGACCCGGCGCTGGCGCTGCTCGGCCGCATCGTGCACGGGGCCGACATCCCGCCGGACCTCCCCTCCTCGCCGCCGGAGGCGCACGGGCTGCGGGCCATCGCCTACGGCTTCGCGCACCTGCATGGGGATGACGACCAGGAGAAGATCCGGCTGGAGACCCCGCTGTACGACGCGCTCTACGCCTGGTGCCGCGAGCGGGTGCGGGGCGCGCCGGCGTGAGCGGCGCCCCGCCGGCCTTCACGCGGCGCCGCGACGCCGTGGTGGAGCGGCTGGCGCTGGCGCCGGGCGTGGCGGCCGCCTCCGGGGCGGTGTTCCTGATGGGGCTGGGCGAGGAGCTGTGGAAGCGCTTCGTCCCCCGCTACCTGGAGGCGCTGGGGGCGCCGGTGCTGGCCATCGGCCTCTACGGCACCGCGCGCGACTTCCTCGACGGCGTCTACCAGTACCCGGGCGGGTGGATCGCCGACCGCTGGGGGCGCCGGCGCGCGCTCCTCCTCTTCGTGGGCGTGGCCGCCGCCGGCTACGTCGTGTACGCGCTGGCCAGCGGCTGGCCGGCGGTGTTCGTGGGGCTGGCGCTGGTGATGGCGTGGAGCAGCATGGCCAGCCCGGCGCTCTTCGCCGTGGTGGGCGACGCGCTCCCGCGCGGGCGGCGGACGATGGGGTTCACCGTGCAGGCCATCCTCCGCCGCGTGCCGATGGCGATCGCCCCCGCGCTGGGCGGCGCGCTGATCGCGGCGCACGGGGTGCGCGGCGGCGTGCGGGTGGGGCTCGCGATCACGCTCCTGCTGGCGGTGCTGACGCTGTGGACGGTGTCGCGCGTGCGGGTGGCGCTCCCCACGGCGCCGGCACCGGCCTCGATGCGCGAGGTCTGGCGCGCGCTCCCGCTCCCGCTGCGCCGGCTGCTGGGCTCGGACGTGCTGGTGCGCGCGTGCGAGGGGCTGGTGGACGTGTTCGTGGTGCTCTGGGTGATGGGCGTGGCGGGACTGGGGGCGGCGCAGTACGGCGTGCTGGTGGGGGTGCAGATGATCACCTCCATCGTGGTGTACCTGCCGGCGGCGGCGCTCGCCGGGCGCATCGGGCGCAAGCCGCTGGTGGTCGCCACCTTCCTCGCCTTCGCCCTCTTCCCGCTGGCGGTGGTGCTGGCGGACGGCTTCGCCGGGCTGGCGGCGGCCTTCGTGGTGGGAGGGCTGCGCGAGACCGGAGAGCCGGCGCGCAAGGCGCTGATCGTGGACCTGGCGGCGCCGCACCTGCGTGCCCGCTCGGTAGGGTTGTACTATCTGGCGCGGAGCCTGGCCGTGTCGCCCGCCGCGCTGGCGGGAGCGTTCCTCTGGCGGGTGGATCCCGCACTGCCGTTCG
>DASUNK010000133.1:0-5292 GCA_036277195.1 Longimicrobiaceae bacterium
GCCGCCGGCCTGGAGCCGGTGGGCGGCGCGCTGCGCGCCGGGGCGCCGGGGCTCCCGCTGGCGGACTCGCTCGCCGTGCGCCTCCGCGCCGGCGACGGGACGCCGCTGGCCGGGGTGGTGGTGATCTGGGTGGCGGCGGAGGGCGGCGGGGCCGTCTCGCCGCTGACCAGCACCACCGGGCCGGACGGGGTGGCGCGCACCGCCTGGACGCTGGGGCCCGGGGCCGGGGCCCAGCGCGCCGAGGCGTTCGCCGCCGGCGAGCAGGCCGGGTTCGTGGCCAACGGCGCGGCGCCCGCGCGGGACGAATCTCCCGCCCCTCCCGGGCCGCCCGCGGCCTTCCGCAGGGTGTCGGGGGCCGGGCAGAGCGGCACCGCCGGCGAGACGCTGGCGGACTCGCTGGTGGCGCAGGTGGTCGACGCGGCCGGCGTCCCCGTCCCCGGCGTGGCGGTCTCCTGGGGATCGCTGGCCGCGGGGGCGGTGGTCTCCCCCGCCGCCGGCACCACCGACGCGCAGGGGATCACCCGCGCCTCGGTGCAGCTGGGGCCGGGCGCCGGCACGCAGCGGGCGCGGGTCACCGCGCCGGGGCTGACGCCGGTGGCCTTCGACGCCACCGCCCTCCCCGGCGCCGCCGCGGTGGTCGAGGCGGGCCCCGAGGGCGCGGTGCTGGAGAGCCTCGGCGACTCGGTGGTCCTCGCGGCCACGGTGCACGACGGCTTCGGCAACCCGATCCCCGGGGCGCCGGTCGAGTGGACCAGCCTGGACCCGGACGTGGCCTCGGCGAGCGGCGCGGGGACGGTGGTGGCGGTGGGCAACGGCACGGCGCGGATCGAAGCGCGCTCGGACGCGGCGGCCGACACGGTCATGGTGGAGGTCGCCCAGCAGGCGGTCGCCTTCCGGCGCACCGGCGGCGACCTCCAGGCGGACACGGTGGGGCGGACGCTGGCGGACTCGCTGGCGGTGCAGGTGGTGGACGCGCGGGGGCACGGCGTCCCCGGCGTGCCGGTGGCGTGGGCGGCGATGACGGGCGGGGGCTCGGTGAGCCCGGCGGCCACGGTGAGCGACGCGCAGGGGCACGCGCGGACGGGGTGGACGCTCGGCCCGGTCCCCGGCGCGCAGAGCGCCCGGGCCACCTCGGCGGGGCTCACCCCGGTGGGCTTCGGCGCCACCGCGCTCGCCGCGCCGGTGGCGGCGGTGGTGGTGAGTCCCGACAGCTCCCTCCTCGCCGCGCTCGGGCAGACGCTGCAGCTGAGCGCCTCCGCCACCGACGCGGGCGGCACCCCGGTGGCGCCGTCCTTCGCCTGGACGAGCCTGGACCCCACCGTCGTCTCGGTGAGCGCCACCGGCGTGGTGACGGCGCTGGCGAACGGCGTCGCCCGCGTCGAGGCGCGCGCCAACGGCGCGGCCGACACGGCGCGGGTGGTGGTGGCGCAGCAGGCGGTGGCGCTCCACCGGGTGGCGGGGCACCTCCAGGCGGACACGGTGGGGCGGACGCTGGCGGACTCGCTGGCGGTGCAGGTGGTGGACGCGCGGGGGCACGGCGTGGCCGGCGTGGCCGTGGGCTGGCAGCCGCTCTCGGGTGGGGGCTCGGTGAGCCCGGCGGCCACGGTGAGCGACGCGCAGGGGCACGCGCGCGCGGCGTGGACGCTGGGCGTGGCGGTGGGGACGCAGACGGCGCGGGCCACCTCGGCGGGGCTCACCCCCGCGGGGTTCAGCGCCACCGCGCACGCCTCGCAGGTGGCCGCCATCGCCCTGAGCCCCGACAGCTCGCTGCTCGCGGCCCTCGGCGCGACGGTGCAGCTGAGCGCGGCCACGACCAGGGAGAACGGCGACCCGGTGATGTCGCCCGTCGACTGGACCAGCCTCGACCCGGCGGTGGCCTCGGTGAGCGCTGCGGGGGTGGTGACGGCGCTGGCGAACGGGACGGCGCGGATCGAGGGGCGCGTGGCCGGGGTCGCCGACACCGCGCGGGTGGTGGTGGCGCAGCAGCCCGCCGCCTTCCAGCGCGCCGCAGGCGACCTGCAGGCGGACACGGTGGGGCGCACGCTGGCGGACTCGCTGGCGGTGCGGGTGCTGGACGCGCGGGGGCACCCGGTGGCGGGCGCCGCGGTGACGTGGACGGCGATGACGGGCGGGGGAGCGGTGAGCCCGGCCGCCGCGGTGAGCGACGCGGAGGGGTACGCGCGGACGGCGTGGACGCTGGGCCCCGTCCCCGGCGCGCAGAGCGCGCGGGTCACGGCCCCCGGGGTGACCCCGGTGGGCTTCGGCGCCACCGCGCTCGCCGCGCCGGCGGCCGCGGTGGTGGCGAGCCCCGACAGCTCGCTGCTGGCCGCGCTGGGGCAGACGGTGCAGCTGAGCGCCACCGCCACCGACGCGGGCGGCACCCCGGTGGCCCCGCCCTTCACCTGGACCAGCCTGGACTCCGCCGTGGTCGCGGTGAGCGCCACCGGCGTGGCCACGGCGCTGGCGAACGGCACCGGCCGCGTCGAGGCGCGCGCGGGCGACGCGGCGGATACCGTCGTGGTCGTGGTGGCGCAGCAGGCGGCGTCGCTCCACCGCATGGCGGGCCACCTCCAGACCGACACGGTGGGGCGGACGCTGGCGGACTCGCTGGTGGTGCAGGTGGTGGACGCGCGGGGGAGCGGGGTGGCCGGCGTGGCCGTGGCCTGGCAGCCGCTCTCGGGCGGGGGCGCGGTGAGCCCGGACACCGGGCACACCGACGCGCAGGGCTTCGCGCGGACCGCCTGGACGCTCGGCACCGCGGCGGGCGCGCAGACCGCCCGCGCCACCTCGGCGGGGCTCACGCCGGCGGGGTTCAACGCCACCGCCCTCGCGGGGCCCGGCGCAGCGGTGGTCGTGGACCGCGACAGCGCCCTCCTGGTCTCGCTCGGCGACACGGTCCGGCTGGGCGCCGCCGCCAGCGACTCCTTCGGCAACCCCGTGAGCGCCTTCACCTGGACCGCGCTCGATTCGGCCCTCGTCACGGTCGATTCGGCGGGGCTGGTGACCGCGGTGGCCGAGGGGACTGCCGGGATCGAGGCCCGCGCCGGGGCGGCGGCGGACACCGCCTGGATCGTCGTGCGCCAGGAGGCCGCCTCCGTGGCCCTCACCGGCGACACCGTGATCGTGGGCGATACGGCCACCCTGGCCGTGGACGCGCGCGACGCCAACGGCCACGCCGTCCCGCGCACCTCGCTGGCCTGGACCTCGCTCGACCCCGGCCTCCTGGCCGTGGACTCGGCGGGGCGGGTGACCGGGGTGGCGCGGGGGACGGCGCGCGTGGCCGCCGCCGGCCCCGCCGTCGCCGACACGGTGGAGGTGGTGGTCTTCGCCCCCGTCACCGTCACCGTCGACGGGGTGCCGGTCACGACCCCGGGTCTGCTGGCGCCGGGCGCCGACGTGCGGGTGGAGAACGAGATCTTCCGCCTCCGCCGCGGCCAGGCGGTCGACAGCGTCAGCATCTTCGCGGAGGCGCTGGGCGACACGGGGTGGATCGCCGCCACCGACACCTGGTACGGCGACTGGACCTACGTCGGGAGCACCCCGGTCACCGCCCCCACCGCGGTGGAGCTGATCGCGGTC
This sequence comes from Longimicrobiaceae bacterium, assembly GCA_036277195.1. Lineage (GTDB taxonomy): Bacteria > Gemmatimonadota > Gemmatimonadetes > Longimicrobiales > Longimicrobiaceae > Longimicrobium. The sequence goes on from DASUNK010000133.1 coordinate 3,580, forward strand.
TCACCCGGCGAGGTCGCCGTGCGCTGGACCTTCGGCAGCCACTCCATGCCGCCCGCCTTCGGCAACCCCGGGTACGCGTACGCCTTCACCAAGACGGTCTGGCTCCGCGCGGGCGAGACCGGCTACTACGCCCAGCTCGTCTCGCTCTCGCCCACGCCGTCGGGGGTGGGCGACCGGGAGCACGAGATCGGCTTCGGCGGGCTCTTCGGCCCCGCCACCCTGCGCACCGGCGAGGCCACCATCCGGACCGACACCCTCACCGAGTCGCGGCGCCTCAATCGCCCCTGGAACGTGGACGCCGCCGAGCTGGACCGCGACGGCGACCCGCTCCTGCGCGTGCTGGTGCCGCTCCCCGGCGGCGAGATGATCACCCCGCGCTTCAGCACCACCTTCTTCGGCAGCACCTACCTGCACCTGCTGGGCAACTCGCTCACCTACGGGGCGTACCTCTACGCCGCCCCCCGCGAGGGGGCCGCCCAGGCGCGCGACCTGTGCGCGCGGGCGTGGCGCGAGGCGCCCTTCTCCCTGGCCGCGCCCACCGAGGCACAGCTCGCCACCTGCGGCCCGGAGCCGCGGTGACGGCGGCGCCCCCGCCGCGTCCTCCGCGGCTGGTGCACGTGACCACCGTCCCCATGTCGCTCGTGTTCCTGCGCGGGCAGGTGGGCTACATGCGCGCGCTGGGCTACCGGGTGTGGGCCGTCTCCTCCCCCGGCCCTGCGCTGGAGCGCTTCGGCGCCGACGAGGGGGTGGAGGTGGTCCCGGTGGCCATGGAGCGCCGGATCACTCCCCTGCGCGACCTGGCGGCGGTGCGCCGGCTGGCGGCGCGGCTCGCCCGCATCCGCCCGGACGTGGTGCACGCCCACACCCCCAAGGGCGGGCTGCTGGGGATGCTGGCCGCGGCGCTGCTGCGGGTGCCGGTGCGCGTCTACCACCTGCGGGGGCTCGCGTACAAGGGCGCCGCCGGGGTGCGCCGCGCCCTGCTGCGCGCGGCCGACCGCACCGCCTGCGCCCTGGCGCACCGGGTGATCTGTGTCAGCCACTCCGCCCGCGAGGCGGCGGTGCGCGACGGCGTCTGCCCGCCGGGGAAGGTGACCGTGCTCCTGGGGGGGAGCGGGAACGGGGTCGACGCCGCTGGCCGCTTCGACCCGGCCCGGCTCCCCACCGGCGCGGGCGCGCGCACCCGGGCCCGCTTCGGCATCCCCCCGGACGCGGCCGTGGTGGGCTTCGTGGGGCGGCTGGTGGGCGACAAGGGGATCGTGGAGCTGGTGCGCGCCTGGGCTTCGCTGCGCGAGGAATTCCCCGGCGCGCGCCTGCTGCTGGTGGGCCCCTGGGAGGCGCGCGACCCCGTCGCGCCGGAGGTGCGGGCGGCGCTGGAGGGGGACCCGCGCGTGCACCTGGCCGGCGAGGACTGGGACACGCCTCCCCTCTTCGCGGCGATGGACCTGCTGGCGCTCCCCACCTACCGCGAGGGGTTCCCCAACGTCCTGCTGGAGGCGGCCGCCATGGAGCTCCCGGTGGTCGCCACCCGCGTGCCCGGGTGCGTGGACGCGGTGCGCGACGGGGAGACGGGGACGCTCGTCCCCGCCCGCGACGCGGAGGCGCTGGCGGGCGCGCTCGCCCGCTACCTGCGCGACCCCGCGCTGCGCGCCGCGCACGGGCGGGCCGGCCGGGCGCGCGTGCTGCGCGAGTTCCGCCGCGAGGACCTCTGGCGGG
>DASUNK010000134.1:0-3557 GCA_036277195.1 Longimicrobiaceae bacterium
CCGGTCGACCTCGGCGGCCAGCGCCTCCACCGTGGGGTGCTCGAAGAGGGCGCGCAGGGGGACCTCCACCCTGAACGCGGCGCGCAGCCGCGACACCACGCGGGTGGCCAGGAGCGAGTGCCCGCCCAGGTGGAAGAAGTCGTCGCCCAGCCCCACCCGCTCCACCCCCAGCAGGTCGGCCCAGATGCCGGCGACGATCTCCTCCGTGGGCGTGCGCGGCGCCCGGTACTCCTCCCCGCTCCCGGCGACGGGGTCCGGGAGCGCGCGCCGGTCCACCTTGCCGTTCGGCGTCAGCGGGAGCGCGTCCATCCCCACGATCGACGCCGGCACCAGGTACTCCGGGAGGCGCGCGGCCAGGTGCGCGCGCAGCGCGGCCGCGTCCACCGACGCGGGGACCACGTAGGCGGCCAGGCGCTTCGCCCCGTCCTCGCCGAGCGCCACCACCGCCACGTCGGCCACGCCGGCGAAGCCGCGGACCGCGGCCTCGGTCTCCCCCGGCTCCACCCGGAAGCCGCGCACCTTCACCTGCTGGTCCATGCGGCCCAGGAACTCCACCTCGCCGCGCCGGCTCCAGCGCGCCCGGTCGCCCGTGCGGTAGAGCCGGCCGCCGCCCGAGAACGGGTCGGGGACGAAGCGCTCGGCCGTGAGCCCCGGCCGCCCCGCGTAGCCGCGGGCGAGCCCGCCGCCGCCCACGTACAGCTCGCCGGGGACGCCTGCCGGCACGGGGCGCATCTCCCCGTCCAGCACGTACGCGCGCGCGCCGGCGATCGGCCGGCCGACGGGGATCGCCCCCGCCTCGTCTCCGCGGACGGCGTGGCAGCAGGTGAAGGTGGTCGCCTCGGTGGGGCCGTAGCCGTTCACCAGCCGCGTCTCCGGCAGCAGCTTCGCGGCACGCGCCACGTGCGCGGGGGAGAGGACGTCGCCCCCCGCCAGGAGCTGGCGGAGACTCCCGAGGCCGGGGGCGCCGGCGTCCACCACCTGGTGGAAGAGGCCGGCGGTGAGCCAGGCCGTGGTGACCCCGTGCCGGGCGACGAAGCCGCCCAGCCGCTCCGGGTCGGGGATGCCGGCGGGGTGCACGGCGACCGATCCGCCATGCAGGAGCGCGCCCCACACCTCGAAGGTCGAGGCGTCGAACGCCACCGGCGCGAGCTGCAGGAACACCTCGTCCGGCCCGAACCGGGCGTACTCCTGCCCCGTGACGAGCCCCGCCACGGCGCGGTGCGGCACGGCGACGCCCTTGGGCAGCCCGGTGGAGCCCGAGGTGTAGACGACGTACGCCAGCCCCTCGGGATCGACCTCGACCGGGAGATCGTCCGCCGGCCGGGCCTCGATCGCGCGCCGCTCGCACGCCAGGCAGACGACGCGCGCCTCCCCGCTCCACGCCGCGACCGCGGCGGGGTCGACGGTGACGACGGCGCTCACCCCCGCGTCGGCGGCCATGAAGCGCAGCCGCTCGGGCGGGTACGCGGGGTCCAGCGGGACGTACGCGCCCCCCGCCTTCAATATCCCCAGCAGCGCCGCGACGAGCTCGGCCGAGCGCTCCAGCGACACGCCCACGCGGGCCTCCGGCCCCACCCCGGCCGCGCGCAGGTGATGGGCGATGCGGTTGGCGCGCGCGTTCAGCTCGCCGTAGCCGACGTCGCCGCCGTCCGTCCGCAGGGCCACGGCCGCCGGCGCGCGCGCGGCCCACGCCTCGAAGCGGCGGTGGACGGGAACCGAGGCGTCGCCCGGCGGCGGCCCGGCGGCGAAGGCGAGGACGCGCGCGGCCTCCTCCGCGTCCGCCGGGGCGGGGGCGGTCACGGGGGCGTCCGGCGCGGCCAGCAGCGCCTCCAGCAGCCGCGCGTAGGCGGCCACGAGGCCCGCGGCCGTGTCGTGCTCGAACAGCTCGGTGCTGTAGGTGGCCGCGCCGGCGATCCCCCCGCCCGACTCGTGCAGCTCGAACAGGAGCTCGTACTCGGCCCCGGTGGGGACGGGCCCGTCCGGGAGCGCCGTCTGGCCACCGTCCGCCGCCGGGAGAGGCGCCGTTGTGGGTGCGCTCCCGTCCGTCTGCAGCAGGAAGGAGACGTTGAAGACGGGCGGGTGGCTGAGCGTGCGCTCCACCCCCAGCTCCTCCACCAGCCGCTGGAAGGGGACGTCCTGGTGCGCGTACGCGTCCAGCGTGGCTCGGCGCACGCGCGCCACCGCCTCGCGGAAGGTGGGGCCGCCGGAAAGGTCGGCGCGCAGCGCCAGGCCGTTGACGAACATGCCCACCAGCGGCTCCAGCTCCTCGTGCGTGCGGCCGGCCACCTGCGTTCCCACCACCACGTCGTCCGAGCCCGACAGGCGCGCCATCAGCACGTCGAAGGCGGCCAGGAGCACCATGAACAGCGTGGCGCCTTCGCGCTCGGCCAGCGCGCGCGCCCGGGAGACGAGCTCCGGGGAGAGGTGGAAGAAGCGGCGGGCGCCCGCGTGGGTGCGCGCGGCGGGGCGCGGCCGGTCGGCCGGGAGGTCGATCGCTGCGGGGGCGCCGGCCAGCGCGCGGCGCCAGAACTCCACCTGGGCGTCCAGCATCCCCGTCTCCAGCCAGCGGCGCTGCCAGGCGGCGTAGTCCGCGTACTGCATCGGCAGCGGCGCCAGCGGCGACGGCTCGCCGCGGCGGAAGGCGTCGTACAGCGCGCGGAGCTCCCGCTCCAGCACGCCGATGGACCATCCGTCGAAGACGATGTGGTGGACGGTGAGCACCAGCACCGACGCGTCCCGCAGCCGCAGCAGCCGGGCGCGCAGGAGCGGGCCCTGCTCCAGGTCGAATCCCCCGGCGTCCGTGCCGGGGAGCTCGTCGACGGGGAGATCGACGGCGGAGGGCGGCAGCACCACCTGCGCCGGGCCGGCGTCGGAGGCGCGGAAGACGGTGCGGAGCGCCTCGTGGCGCCGCACCACCTCGCCCAGGACCCGCGCCAGCACCCCGGCATCCGCGTCCGCGCCGAAGACGAAGGGGACGGAGATGCCGTAGGCCAGCGCGCCGGGCGAGAGCGTCTCCATCAGCCAGAGCCGCTCCTGCGGGTACGAGAGCAGCACCGCCTCGCCGCGCGGCGCGGCCTCGATGGGCGGCGCTGCCGCGGCGGCCGGGCCGGCGCGCAGCGCGTCGATGCGCGCGGCCATGGCGCGCAGCGTGGGCGCCTCGAAGATGTCGCGCAGCGGCAGCTCGGCGCCGAAGACGGCGCGCACGCGCGACGCGGCCTTCATCGCCAGCAGCGAATGGCCGCCCAGGAGGAAGAAGTCGTCGTCCGGGCCGGCGCGCTCCACCCCCAGCACCTCGCGCCACACCCCCGCCAGCAGCTCCTCGGTGGGGGTGCGGAAGGCCGCCTCCGCCCCCGCTCCGGAGTCCGGCTCGGGGAGGGCGCGGCGGTCCACCTTGCCGTTGGGCGTGAGCGGGAGCGCGTCCAGGGCGACGAAGGTCGAGGGCACCATGTAACCGGGGAGCCGCTCCGCCGCGTGCGCCCGCAGCTCCGCCGTATCGACCGACCCGGGGGCGACGTACGCCGCCAGGCGCTTCGCCTCGCCCTCGCCGCGCACGACCA
>DASUNK010000135.1:0-2158 GCA_036277195.1 Longimicrobiaceae bacterium
GCGCTTGCGGACGCCCGCGGCGGACGGGGAACCTGGCCGCCGAGCGGGGTAAGAAACCGATCGCGTGCTCCCGTCGTCTACTAGGGCGCGCGACCCCCGTTCTTCTCCCCGGAGGAGCCCCGTTCATGCACGTGTATCTGCGCGACGAGCCGGTGGCGCTCACCATGCGCCAGGTGGACGGCGAGGGGATGGTGGCCGACGCCGACGCCGGGCTGGTCCCCATCGCCTTCTTCGCCGACGGCAACGAGCGCCCGTCGTTCCGCGCCCTGCTGCCGCCGGAGACGCTCAGCGTGCTCCGCGACGTGACGAAGGGCCCGGTGCAGATCGGCGTGCTGGCGGAGGAGCCGGACGATCCCGGCGGCGAGGTGCGGGCGATGGTGGGGCTCTCCATCCCCGCCAAGCTCCTCCCGGAGGGGATGGTGCCGCAGGAGGAGGGGGAGGAAGAGGAGGAGCACAGCGAGCCCTGGCGCTCGGACGCCTACGACCCCGACGCCTGGCGCGGCGAGGCGTGGCAGGACGAGGACGCCGACACGCAGCGCACGGTGCTGCTGGCCTTCGCGCCGCTGGTGCGCCTGGCGCGCCGGCACCCCCACGACTTCGGCGAGGAGCTGGCGGACCTGCTGGAGAGCGCGCTGGCCGGCAACACCCGCCCCTCGCTGGAAGCGCGCGTGGACCGGATGCTCGGGCACTGAGCATCCGGCCCACCCGCTCGTCCTTTCGTCCTCCCGTCCTTTCGAACCGCCGCTACGCCACCACCAGCGCCCGCCATTCGCACCGGTCCGCCCCGCGGGCGGCGCAGCGCGGGTGCTGCGCGGCGTAGCGGCGCCCGGTGTAGCGGCTCACCAGCTCCGACAGCACTCCCGTGTAGAAGGCGCAGGCGGCGCCCCCCGGGTCCGCGCGGCTCGTCACCGACCCGGTGATCACCGCCCCGATCGGCTTGTCCGTCACCGCCATCTCGGCGTCTCCCACCAGCTGGGCGAAGAGCCGCTCCGTGGCCCGCCGCGCCGAGCGCAGCGAGAGCGAGGCGGGGAGGAGCCGCACCGAGCGGCGGAACGCCCCCGAGCGCTGCTGCCACGCCCACCGCGCCACCCGCCGCCCCGCCTCCGCGAAGATCTCCTCCGCGTCCGGCCGCCGGATCACCAGGCGGATCAGGTCCTCCACCGTGGTGGAAGTCTGCAGGCTCTTCCGCTTCACCTCCTCGCGGAAGCGGTGGATCTGCGTGTACACCACGTCGCTCAGCCCCAGCCGCCGCGGCATGCTCAGGCTGAAGTCCTCCCCCTCCAGCACCTCCTCCGGCCGGTCCATGTCGCGCATGGTCTCCAGCAGCAGGAGGGGGAAGACGGGGATGATGGAGGGCGTACCGGGCGTCGCCCGCGGGCGGTCCTTCGGCGGCATCAGGGGGCCAGGGGCGGTGGAGGTTCCGGGCGGAAGCGGGCGCCCAATCTCACCCTTCCCACCGGTCCCGGCAAGTCGTGCGCGGCGGGCCTGCCTCTTGCACCCCGCGGGGCTCGCCAGGACCGAACCGACCACCCGCCAGGGGGCTTCCGTGGATCCGAACCTGAATCCCACGTGCGTGTTCTGCCGCATCATCGGCGGCGACGAGATGGTGAGCGTCATCCACGAGGACGAGGAGATCATCGCCTTCCTCGACGTGCAGCCGCTGCACCCGGGGCACGTGCTGGTGGTGCCCAAGGTGCACTACAAGAACTTGTTCTACGTGCCGGAGGAGCTGGCGGCGCGCACCTTCGCGGTGGCCAAGCGCATCCTCCCGGGGCTGCGGCAGGCCACGGGATGCCGCGCGGTGAACCTCTTCTCGCCCAACGGCGCGGACGGCGGCCAGGACGTGTTCCACTTCCACCTGCACCTCATCCCGGTGCCCAAGGACGCGCCCTTCCCGCTCCAGCTCCCGGACGAGGGCGCCCCCGTGCCCTCGCGCTCGCAGCTGGACGTGATGGCGACGCGCATCATGCAGTGCATCCACGAGGCGGGGACGGGCGACGCGGTGGAGGCGCCGCCGGAGCCGGCCGCGGCCGGCGCGGCGGCCTGAGGCGAAAAACGCGAGGGCCGGTCCCCATGAGACCGGCCCTCGCCGCTTTCGGTGCTGCGCGGACGCTCAGCGGCGCGTGGTCAGCGAGATGCGGACGGTGCGCGGCGCGCC
>DASUNK010000136.1:0-5401 GCA_036277195.1 Longimicrobiaceae bacterium
CTGAAGCGGTGCCAGTTGCTCACCCCCGCGCCGTCGGCCAGCGGCGAGCCCTCCACCTGGTACGCCGAGGTGGCGGCGCCCCAGAGGAAGCCGTCCGGGAAGCGGATCTCCTCCGCCATCTCCCGGTCAGTTCTCCCGCGCGGCGGGCGCCAGCGATTCCTCCGTCCGCGGGTCGAAGAAGTGGAGGCGGCCCAGGTCGAGCGCCAGCGACAGCGGCTCGGCCGGTGCGGGGAGAGGCTGCGGCGCCACGCGCGCGGTGGCCGTGTGCGCCCCGGCGTGCGCGTGCACGAAGACCTCGTTCCCCAGCGGCTCCAGCCCGTCCACCACGAACTCCGCCTCGGCGAGCGGCGCGTCCGCGGGGCGCCCCCGGGCCGCGTACAGGCTCTCGGGGCGGATGCCGAGGACGATCTCCTGCTCCCCGTACCCCCGCAGCCGCGCGGCCCACGGCTCCGGCAGGGCGAAGGCGGGCCCGCCCCCCGCGGCCCGGAAGGCGAGGCCGCCGCCTTCCGCCACCAGCGCGCCGTCGAAGAAGTTCATCGCCGGGCTGCCGATGAAGCCGGCCACGAAGCGGTTGGCCGGGTGGTCGTAGAGCGCCAGCGGGGTGTCGATCTGCTGGATGCGCCCCTGGTGGAGGACCACGATGCGGTCGCCCAGCGTCATGGCCTCCACCTGGTCGTGCGTCACGTAGACCATGGTGGCGCCCAGCCGGCGGTGGAGCGCGGCGATCTCGGCGCGCATCTGCACGCGCAGCTTGGCGTCGAGGTTGGAGAGCGGCTCGTCGAAGAGGAACACCTCGGGGTCGCGGACGATGGCGCGCCCCAGCGCCACCCGCTGCCGCTGCCCCCCGGAGAGCTGGCGCGGCTTGCGGTCGAGGATGGCGTCGAGCCCCAGCACCTCGGCCGCGGCGCGCACGCGGCGCTCCACCTCGGCCCGCGGCGTCTTCCGCAGCCGCAGGGCGAAGCCCAGGTTCTCGCGCACGGTCATGTGCGGGTAGAGCGCGTAGCTCTGGAAGACCATGGCGATGTCGCGGTCGCGCGGGGCCACCTCGTTCACCACCCGGTCGCCGATGGAGAGCCGCCCGCCGGTGATGGACTCCAGCCCGGCGATCATGCGCAGGAGCGTGCTCTTCCCCGACCCCGAGGGGCCCACCAGCACCACCAGCTCGCCGTCGTCCACCGAGAAGCTGGCGTCGTCGACCGCCACGTGCGCGGCGCCCTCGCGATAGACCTTGCGGATGCCTTCCAGTCGGATGCTCGCCATGGCCGCACGGGGCTGAGGACGCGGAGGGGCGGGGGATGAGGGGAAGAATGCTCGTTGTAAACGTTTTCAGCAAGACGGACGAGCCCGCATGTCCGGGGGGATGGGGTTCGTCCCTTCTCTCCCACCTTCGTCACGTCCAGCGGCCGTTCGTCACGGGAGATTGGTGTTTCGCGCCGCCGCGGGTGAGGTTCCGGGAGAGCGCAGCCCCGCCCGCGGCCGGACGCCATGCACCCCACGGACATCGACCCGCCCGCCACCGGTCCGCCGCATCGTCAACCTGGAGCGGGTGGTGGAGCTGCAGCCCGGCTTCGGCGGCAACTACACGCTGAAGCTGAGCACGGGGGTGGAGCTGGTGCTGAGCCGCGGCTACCGCCAGCGGATGCAGGAGACGATCGCCACCTACACCTGAGCCCCTTGCGTCGCCCTCCCGTGGCGCGCGAGCTTGGGGCGATGACACGCTACGTCGCCTTTCTCCGCGCCATCAACGTGGGCGGGCGCACCGTCACCATGGAGCGGCTGCGCGCGCTCTTCACCGCGCTGGGGCTGGCGGAGGTGGAGACGTTCATCGCCAGCGGCAACGTCGTCTTCTCCGCGCCCGCCGGCGACGCGGAAGCGCTGGAGCGGCGGATCGAGCGGCACCTGCAGGAACAGCTCGGCTTCCCGGTCGCCACCTTCCTGCGCACCACCGCCGAAGTCGCCGCGGCGGCGCGCCACCAGCCGTTCCCGCCCGCCGAGGTCGAGGGCCAGGTGCTCTACGTCCTCTTCCTGCCCTCGGCGCCCACCCCCGAAGCGCAGCGGAAGCTGCTGGCGCTACGCAACGAGGTGGACGACTTCCACGTCCACGGGCGCGAGGTCTACTGGCTGGCCCGCAAGCAGCTCAGCGAGTCGACCGTCACCGGCGCGCATCTGGAGAAGGCGCTCGGGATGCCCGCCACCAACCGCAACCTCACCACGGTCCGCAAGCTCGCCGCGAAGCATCCCCCCTGAAGACGACCAGCATCACATGGATGGAGATACGGGGCTCGGAGCGGTGGCGGCGGTGAGCCGCAGCGCCGCGCACACCATGGCCAAGCCGAACCGGGAGAGCATCCGGCTCCTGGCGGGGCTGGGGGTGGAGGGTGACGCGCACCTGGGGGAGACGGTGCGGCACCGCTCGCGGGTGGCGCGCGACCCGAGCCAGCCCAACCTGCGCCAGGTGCACCTGATCCACGCCGAGCTGCACGACGAGCTGCGCGAGGCCGGCTTCGCGGTGTCGCCCGGGGAGATGGGCGAGAACGTCACCACGCGCGGCGTGGACCTGCTGGGGCTGCCGGCGGGTGCGCGGCTGCGGCTGGGCGAGACGGCGGTGGTGGAGGTGACCGGCCTGCGCAACCCGTGCGCGCAGCTCGACGGCATCCAGCCGGGGCTGATGGCGGCCACGCTGGCGCGCGACGCGGAGGGCGGCCTGGTCCGCAAGGCCGGGATCATGGCCGTGGTCGTGGCCGGCGGCGAGGTGCGCCCCGGCGACCGGATCGGGGTCGAGCTCCCGCCGGAGCCGCACCGCAGGCTGGAGCCGGTCTGACCTCCGCGCCGCTTGGCGCCATCTCCCGTACGAACCGAGCAGGCGGCATCCGAGAAAGTTGACGGAGCGCACAGGCCGCACTACCATGGGTGCGTTCGCTCCGTCCATCTTTCCTCCTGACCGGAGCCGCTCCCCCGTGCTCGCACGCGTGCTGGCCGGTGCCGTGCTCGGCGTCGACGCCTACCTGGTCACCATCGAGGCGGACGTGGCCAGCGGGCTCCCCGCCTTCCACACCGTGGGGCTGCCGCAGGGCGCCGTGAAGGAGGCGCGCGAGCGGATCATCGCCTGCATGCAGAACAGCGGCTACCTCGTCCCGCCCAAGCGCATCACCATCAACCTGGCCCCGGCCGACATCCCCAAGCAGGGGAGCGCCTTCGACCTCCCGATCGCCCTGGGGATCCTGGCCGGCACGCGGCAGCTCCGCTCCCGTGCCCGGCTGGAGCACTTCCTCCTGGTGGGCGAGCTGGGGCTGGACGGAGGGCTGCGCCCGGTGCGCGGGGCGCTCGCCATCGCCCTGGCCGCGCGCGAGGCGGGGCTCGCGGGGATGGTGGTCCCCGCCGAGAACGTGGCCGAGGCGGCGGTGGTGGAGGGGCTGGAGGTGCGCGGCGCGGAGACGCTGGTGCAGGTGGTGGAGTTCATGGAGGGCTCGGCGGAGCTCCCCGTGGCGGTCATCGACCGCGAGGCGCTCTTCCGCACCGCGTCGGCGTACGAGTCCGACTTCGCGGACGTGAAGGGGCAGGAGCACGTCAAGCGCGCGCTGGAGGTGGCCGCGGCGGGGGCGCACAACATCGTGATGGTGGGGCCGCCGGGCTCGGGGAAGACCATGCTGGCGCGCCGCATCCCCAGCATCCTGCCGCCGCTGACGCTGGACGAGGCGCTGGAGACCACCAAGATCCACTCCGTGGCGGGGCTGCTGGGGAACGGCTGCTCGCTGGTGGCCACGCGCCCGTTCCGCTCGCCGCACCACACCATCTCCGACGCGGGACTCATCGGGGGCGGCTCCAACCCGCGGCCGGGCGAGGTGTCGCTCTCGCACCACGGCGTGCTCTTCATGGACGAGCTGCCGGAGTTCCGCCGCAACGTGCTGGAGGTGCTGCGCCAGCCGCTGGAGGACGGCGAGGTCACCATCAGCCGGGCGGCGGTCTCGCTCACCTATCCCTGCCGCTTCATGCTGGCGGCGGCGATGAACCCCTGCCCCTGCGGGCACTACGGCGACAGCCAGCGCCGCTGCACCTGCGCGCCGCCGGTGGTGCAGCGCTACCTGAGCCGCGTGTCGGGCCCGCTGCTGGACCGCATCGACCTGCACGTGGAGGTGCCGAGCGTGCGCTACCGCGACCTGGCGGACCGGCGCGCGGGCGAGACGAGCGAGGCCATCCGCGAGCGGGTGCGGCGGGCGCGGGAGCTCCAGCGCGAGCGCTTCGCGGCGCGGCCGGACATCCACGCCAACGCGCACATGGCCCCGCGGGAGCTGCGCCAGTTCTGCCGGGTGGGCGAGGGGAGCGACGCGCTGCTGCGCACCGCCATCACCCGGCTGGGGCTCTCGGCGCGGGCATATCACCGGGTGCTGAAGATCGCGCGCACCATCGCGGACCTGGAGGGGGCGGGGGAGATCGGCACCAGCCACGTTTCCGAGGCCATCCAGTACCGCTCGCTCGACCGGGTGACGGTGGGATGACCCGGCGGAAGCGGAACGTCCCGGCCGCGGCCGCGCCGCCACCCGTCCCATCCGCGGGCGGGGACCTGTTCGGCGACATCCGCGCCCTGGTGGAGCAGTCCCGCCAGCGGGCGGCGCGCTCCATCAACACCGAGCTGGTCCGCCTGAACTGGCAGGTGGGCGACCGCCTGGCTGCGGCTGGAGCACGAGGAACCGCCGCTCGGGCTGATCCTCTGCGCCGAGAAGGCCCGCGAGCACGTGGAGCTGCTGCGGCTGGAGGAGAGCGGCATCCGCGTGGCCGAGTACATCCCCACCTGCCGCGCCGTGCCGAACTGGAGACCAAGCTGCACCGCGCCATCAGCGTGGCGCGGGCAGGTGGCCGCCTGCGAGCGGGACCTCGACCGCGAGGCATAGCCCCGGACCCCAAGGTGCCGTTGGGGGCTTGCAGATTGTTCAGACGATGTCTGGACAATCGGCCCGGCGCGCGGAAGCGTGGACGGCGCCACGGGGCGGAGCGTATATTCGCCGATGCTCTACGACGACCAGGCGGCGCGCTTCGACGCGCGCGCCGGCCTCCCCCCCGGCGCCGCCGAGGCCGTGGCGCAGGCGCTGGACGAGGCCGTCGGCCCCGTGGCGGGGCAGGCGTGGCTGGAGGTGGGCGCGGGGACGGGCGAGCTGATCCTCCCCCTGCTGCGGCGGGGCATCCGCTACGCGGGGTTCGACTCCTCGCCCGCCATGCTGGAGGTGTTCCGCGCGAAGGCGCCGCGGGCCGAGCTGCACCTGGCCGACGGCAACGCGCGCTGGCCCGCCGCGGACCGCAGCGCCGACGTGGTGTTCTGCTCGCGGGCGCTCCACCACCTGGAGCCCGGCCACGCCGCCGCCGAGACCCGGCGCGTGCTGCGGCCCCCCGGCGGGTGGCTGGTGCT
>DASUNK010000137.1:0-2675 GCA_036277195.1 Longimicrobiaceae bacterium
TCCGCGGGACGGGTGAGCACGTTCAGGCTCACCTGCAGGAGGAGGAGGACGCCCGGCGTCACCTGCGGCGAGTAGGCGCTGTACTCCCACGCCGTCTGGATCATCCGCGCCGCCGCGTAGGCGGTGCTGCGGCGCAGGAGTGCGGCGGCGGCATCCGCATCGGCCTCGAGGGTGGCGGTGTACGCCTCCCAGCAGGCGCGCAGCGCCGCCTGCATCTCCGCCGGCGGGTCGGGCGGCGCCGCGGCGCTCTCCGCGGGGAGGGAGAGGATCCAGAACGAGAGGTACGACTGGAAGAGCGAGCCCACGTCCCAGCAGGGGTCGCCGAAGTCGGCCAGCTCCCAGTCCACCATGCGGACCTCGGGGAGCGCCGCGGGGTCGGCCCCGGGGAGCACCACGCAGTTCTCCCACTTCAGGTCGCCGTGCACCAGCGCTTCGCGCCGCCACCCCGCGCGGGCCGCGTCCAGCGCGCGGCCGAACCCCGCGTGCCGCTCCACCATCTCCAGCAGCTCGCGGTTGCCCCCGCTCACCGGCCCCAGGTGCGCGGGGTTGTGGTTCAGCAGGTCGAGGATCCAGGGGATAGCGCGCGGGAAGGCCCGGTCGTGCGCGGCGCCGGCGGCGCGCGCCGCCGCCTGCCGGTGGCAGCGCCCCAGCATCCCCCCCAGCCGCTCCCCCATCTCCGGCGGCCAGCCCCCCCGGCGGCGGTGCCAGTCCGCCAGCGACTCGCCCCCGGGGAGCCGCTCCAGCACCAGCACGGAGTGGGCGGGGTCGTAGTCCACGAAGCCGGGGAGGAGCTCGCGCAGCGCCGCGAAGCCGGGGTCGTCGCGGGCCAGCAGGTAGCAGGTGGCCTCGCGCCGCAGCGTGTCGGCGGAATGCGGCTCCCAGTCCTGCGGCTGCTTGACGAACAGCCCCGGCCGGCCCGCGCCGCGCCGCACGCGGAAGTTGCGGTTGCGGCGCGTCGCCTCGTGCACCGCGAAGTCGCCGTCGCCCCCCGTGGCCGGGGTCGCCAGCCCCCGGTCGAGCAGGTAGTGGACCAGGTTGCGCGGGGTGAGGATCATGGAGCGCGGGGGGAAGGGCGGGGCGGGCGCGCCGGAAAAGGTAAGTCCTGCCGTCCGGGGACGACAGGACTCACCTCCTCCGCTGGGCCCGCGGCGGCGTCAGAACGCCGGGTCCCCGCAGAGCCGGGTGGGGCACGCGTCCACCGCCGAGGGGCAGTCGTGCGTCGGCGGGCAGGTGGACGACGACGGGCACCCCGGCATGGCTGTCTCCGGGCAGAGCCGGGTGGGGCACGCGTCCACCGCCGACGGGCAGTGCTGGGTGGGGCCCACGCCGCCGCACCCCGGCGCCGCGGTGGGCGGCGGGCAGTGCACCGCGGTGCAGGTGAAGCCGAAGCTCGGGCAGTGCGCCGTGCCGGGCTCCACCGGGCCGGGGCCGCCGCGCAGCATCGGTGCCCCGCCGCCCCCGCCGCAGCCGGGCTGGTAGGTCGGCGGCGTGCAGAAGGCCGTGCAGGTGAAGCCGAAGCTCGGGCAGTTGACCGTGCTGGGGTCGCCGCCCCCGCCGCAGCCGGGCTGGTAGGTCGGCGGGCAGGTGGAGGTGCGCGGGCACCCCGGGTCCAGCGTGGCCGGCGGGCAGGTGGACGACGCCGGGCACCCCAGCATGTGCGTCTCCGGGCAGTGCTGCGTGGGGCCCACGCCGCCGCACCCCGGCGCCGCGGTGGGGGGCGGGCCGCCGCGCAGCGCCGGCGCCTCGCCGCCCCCGAGCTCGACGCAGCCGGGCTCGTAGGTGGGCGGGCAGGTGGAGGTGCGCGGGCAGCCGAGCTGGGTGCACACGGTGGCCACCGTCTTCCCGGCGGCCGTGATCCCCGCCCCCGGCGCCCCGCCGCCCCCGGCGTACTCGTCCACCAGCGGGCCGGCGAAGAAGCTCCCCCGCTCGCCCTCCGCGCCCCGGCGCCCGTGCACGATCTCGGCGTCCTGGCTCACCCAGAGCACGCGCCCGCCGCGGGGCGCGCCGCCCTCCAGCGGCTCGTGGTGGAGGATGGCCTCGTTCGGCACGTCCACGTAGGCGCTCAGCGCCGCGTCGCAGTAGACGCGGGTGTGCCCCGCCTGGTCCGAATCGCCCACGTAGCCGGCGAGCACCACCGGCTGCTGCTCCGGCACCTGCGCCGGGTCCTGCACCAGCCGCGCGACGAACGCGTCGCGGGGCACGTCCGCGCCGCCCCCGCCCGAGCGTTCCCGCGTCTTCCGGGTGCGGGTCGCGTCCCCGCCGCCCGCCGGATCGTCTGCGTCCGCCATGCGTCGCCTTCCGGGGTTAAGTGTTGGCCCGTCTTCGGGGGAAGTGCCTGCGGCAAGCCGATTCCCGCGCGGCAATCCCCATGCCTTTTGCGCCTCGCGGCGGCGGCCGGCGCCGAAGCGCCGCCCCGCCAACCACTTCGCGCCGGTCCCTACGCCAGACGTTTGTGCCCCGGCCGCGCGGCCGTGGGACGCGCGCTGGACAGCGCTGGGGAGGAACTGCCACTCCGCCCCGTGGCACCTGCCAAAAAGGGAGGCCGCCCGGCGGGCGGCCTCCCTTCGTCGTCACCGGCGCCGTCCGCTCAGTGGATGCGGATCTCCAGCCCGCCCACCACGGCGCGGCAGCCGTCGTCCAGCGTGCCCGTCAGCACCATCGGCGAGACCGTGGGA
>DASUNK010000138.1:0-4355 GCA_036277195.1 Longimicrobiaceae bacterium
GCGGCCGCGCCCCCCGCCGCCCCCGCGGCGCGCCCCGCGCTCCCGCCGGACTACATCGACCTGAGCACCCTCATCCTGGGCGACGAGCAGGCCGAGCCCACCACCCGCTTCGTGGTGGAGGAGAAGGAGCCCAGCGGCGACGAGGACCGCGACTTCGCCGAGATGCTGGCCCACTTCCGCCAGAAGGTGGCCGAGAACATCGAGGTGGAGGACTCCTCCAGCCACTACGACCTGGGGCTCGCCTTCAAGGAGATGGGGCTGGTGGACGAGGCCATCGCCGAGTTCCAGGTGGCGCTGCGCGGCGGGGCCAATCCCCTGGCCACGCTGGAGCTGCTCGGCCAGTGCTTCGTGGAGAAGGGGCAGTACGCCGTGGCCTCGCGCGTGCTCGACCGGGCGCTCCGCCTCCCCAACGCCAGCGACGCGGACCTGGTGGGCGTGCTCTACCAGCTCGGCCGCAGCGAGGAGGCGCTGGGGCGCCCCGCCACCGCCATCGAGTACTACGAGCGCGTGCTCTCGGTGGACATCCGCTTCCGCGACACCAGCCGGCGCATCGAGGCGCTGCGCGCCGCCAGCGGCGCCTCGCCGTTTTGACACCGCCGCGGGCGCCGCTTAGGTTGCGGCGGCCCCGCACCCGCACGACCCGACGCCGGAACGCATGACGCTGCGCGCCGCAACGCCCAGGCTGTCCGAGATCCACGCCCCCATCCACGACCGCCTGGACCGGGTGGTGGACGAGATCCGGCGCATCGTCACCTCGGACTTCGCGCCCGTCGACGCTGTCAACCAGTACCTGCTCAAGATCCGCGGCAAGCTCTTCCGCCCCGGGCTCACCCTCCTCTCCGACGCGCTCTGCGGCACCCCGCGCCCCGAGGCGGTGACGCTGGCCGCCGTGGTGGAGCTGGTGCACCTGGCCACCCTGGTGCACGACGACGCGGTGGACCACTCCGTCCTCCGCCGGGGGATGCCCACGGTCAACGCCCTCTGGAGCCACCAGGTGGCGGTGATCATGGGCGACTACCTGTACTCGCGCTCCATCATCGAGCTGGCGCGCATGGGGCAGATGGAGCCGATCCGGGTGCTGGCCTCGGCCGCCAACGCCATGACGGTGGGGGAGATGCGGCAGCTCTCCTCGCACGACGCGCTCGACTTCTCCGAGGACGACTACTACCGGCTGATCGACAGCAAGACGGCCTCGCTGATGTCGGCCGCCTGCGAGCTGGGGGCCATCACCGGCGCGCCGCGCTACCGCGACCGGCTGGCGGCGTACGGCCGCGAGCTGGGGCTGGCCTTCCAGATCGCCGACGACCTGCTGGACTACACGGCTGACCCGGGGGTCACCGGGAAGCCCACCGGGCTGGACCTGCGCGAGCACAAGGTCACGCTCCCGCTGATCGCGGCGCTCCCGGCGCTCTCCGCGGCGGAGCGCCGCGGGGTGGACGCCTTCTTCCGCGACCCCGAGCCCACCGACGGGAGCATCGCCGCCGTCATCGCGCTGGTGCGGCGGCACGGCGGGCTGGACTATGCGCGCGAGCAGGCGCTGGCGTGCGCGGCGCGGGCGGCGGAGTGCCTGGAGGGGCTCCCCGAGGGGCCGGCGCTGGAGGCGCTGCGCGACCACATCGCCTACGCGGTGGAGCGGCGGCGCTAGGGCGGGCGCGGCACTCCTCTTGCCGCAGGCGCGCGGCGGAGGGGCACGGGAGGATCACCGAGAACGGGCGGGGAGGTGAGATGAACGTCGGGGTTCGGCGCCGGGCGGGGCGGCTGCTGGTGGTGGTGGTGATCGGGCTGGTCCTGGGGGCGCTGCTCTCGGAGCTGGCCATCCGCTTCATGCCCGACAGCACGGCGCGGAAGTTCTTCACCACCTCGGTGGCGGCCGCCTTCGGGCCGCTGGTGATCGACCTGGTGGCGTTCGGGCTCACGCTGGGGCCGCTGGTGCTCCGGCTCGACTTCCTGAGCGTGCTGGGGGTGCTGGTGGTGGCGCTCGCCGCGCGGACCTGGCTGTAGCGGCTCCGCGGGTCGAGGGCTCCGGCTGCGGAAGGGCGCGATCCGTCGCGCCCTTCCTGCGTTCCGGGGTGCAACCGGGGCGGCGTCGCGGCTGTCAACCTCCAGGGGAATCCATTACCTTTCCAGGTTCCGGGCCACGCGAACCTCCGTCCTGATCCGTACATGCGCGCCGACCAGATCCGCTCCCGCTTCCTGGACTACTTCGCCGGGCAGGGCCACCAGGCGCTCCCCTCCTCCTCGCTGGTGCCCGCGGGCGACCCCACCCTCCTCTTCACCAACGCGGGGATGGTGCAGTTCAAGAAGGTCTTCCTGGGGATGGAGCAGGTGCCCTACACCCGCGCCGCCACCAGCCAGAAGTGCGTGCGCGCCGGCGGCAAGCACAACGACCTGGAAAACGTGGGCTACACCGCCCGGCACCACACCTTCTTCGAGATGCTGGGCAACTTCTCCTTCGGCGACTACTTCAAGCGCGACGCCATCCGCTTCGCCTGGGAGCTGCTGACCGAGGTGTACGGCATCTCCCCCGAGCGGCTGTGGGCCACCGTCCACTACACCGACGACGAGGCCCTCCAGCTCTGGCAGGAGATCGCGGGGCTCCCCGCCGAGCGCATCTTCAAGCTCGGCGACGCCGACAACTTCTGGCAGATGGCCGACACCGGCCCCTGCGGCCCCTGCTCGGAGATCCACTTCGACCTGCGCCCCGAGGGGAAGCGCGGCACCGACGTCCCCGTCGAGGAGTTCGTGGAGGCGGGCGAGCGCGGCGAGTTCCTGGAGATCTGGAACCTGGTCTTCATGCAGTTCGACCGCGACGTGGACGGCGTGCTCCACCCCCTCCCCGCGCCCTGCGTGGACACGGGGATGGGGCTGGAGCGCCTGTCCTCCGTGCTCCAAGGGGTGGATTCCAACTACGAGACGGACCTCTTCACCGACATCATCGCCCGCGCCGTCGAGGAGGTGGGCGTGCCCTACGAGTACGACAGCGGGCCGGGGGTGAGCTACCGGGTGCTGGCGGACCACGCCCGCGCCACCGCCTTCCTCCTGGCCGACGGCGTCTTCCCCTCCAACGAGGGGCGGGGCTACGTGCTGCGCCGCATCCTGCGCCGCGCCGTGCGCCACGCCTGGCTCCTGGGCCGGCGCGAGCCCACCCTGGTGCAGGTGGTGGACGCGGTGGTCGACCGCATGGGCGTCACCTATCCCGAGCTGCTGGCCCGGCGCGAGTACGTGCTGCGCAACACCCGCTCCGAGGAGGAGCGCTTCCTGGCCACCATCGACGCCGGGATGAAGCGCTTCGACGAGATCGCCCCCGCGGGCGGCGCCGGCGGCGAGGTGCCAGGGCGCGACGTCTTCCGCCTCTACGACACCTTCGGCTTCCCGCCGGACCTCACCGCCCTCATGGCGGCCGAGCGCGGCTACGCGGTGGACCTGGCGGGCTTCGAGGAGGAGCTGGAGGCGCAGCGCCGCCGCTCGCGCGAGGACCGCGCCGCCTCCGGGCTGGCGGTGTCCGCCGACGCCCTGGCCGACGGCTGGGAACTGGTGGGCGACGCGGCGGGCGCGGAGCAGGAGTTCGCCGCCTACCGCGCCACCGCGCTGGAGACGGACGTGCTGGGCTACCGCCGGATGGAGGACGGGCGGCTGGCGCTGCAGCTGCGCGAGAACCCCTTCTACGCCGAGAGCGGCGGGCAGATCTCCGACAGCGGCCACGTCCGCGGCGAGGGGTGGACGCTGCGGGTGGAGGAGGTGCGCAAGGTCTCGGGGCGCATCGCCGTGCTCGGCCCGGTGGAGGGCGACTTCGTCCCCGGCATCGTGCGCGCGGAGGTGGAGGAGCCCACCCGGCGCGACACCGAGCGCAACCACACCGCCACGCACCTGCTGCACGCGGCGCTGCGGCAGGTGCTGGGGGAGCACGTGCACCAGCAGGGCTCGCTGGTGGCGCCCGACCGGCTGCGCTTCGACTTCGCGCACGGCGCCCCGCTCACGCCCGACGAGGTCACCCGGGTGGAGGCGATCGTCAACCGCGAGATCTGGGCGAACCACGAGGTGCGCGCGGTGCAGATGCCCTACCGCGAGGCGCTGGACCACGGCGCCATGGCGCTCTTCTCCGAGAAGTACGGCGACGTGGTGCGGGTGATCCAGATCCCCGGCTTCTCCATGGAGCTGTGCGGCGGCACGCACGTGCGCACCACGGGGCAGATCGGCCTCTTCCGCGTCGTCTCCGAGAGCGGGGTGGCGGCCGGCGTGCGGCGCATCGAGGCGGTGACGGGGCGCGCCGCGTTCGAGCGCGTGCGCCGCGACGAGACGACGCTGCGCCAGGCCGCCGCGCTGCTGCGGACCAAGGAAGAGAACCTGCTGCCGCG
>DASUNK010000139.1:0-7902 GCA_036277195.1 Longimicrobiaceae bacterium
GAAGAGCTTGCCGATGAACCCCGCGGTGAGCGGGAACCCCGCCAGCGAGAGGAGGAAGACGGAGAAGACCGCCGCCATCAGCGGGCTGCGCCGCGCGTAGCCGGCGAAGTCCTCCAGCGTCACCCGCTCGTCGTCGCCGCGGGCGTGGGCGATCACCACCCCGAACGCCCCCGCCGTCATCAGGGTGTAGGCCAGGAGGTAGAAGAGGAAGGCCGCCAGCCCCTCGTCGTTGGCGGCGGTGAGCGCCACCAGCAGGTACCCCGCGTGGGCGATGGAGGAGTACGCCAGCATCCGCTTGACGCTCCCCTGCGTCATCGCCACCAGGTTGGCCCCGAACATGGTGAGCACCGCCAGCCACGCCATCAGCTCCACCCAGTGGCTGTAGGCGCCGATGAAGCCGATGACGAAGACGCGGAAGAAGGCCGCGAACGCCGCCGCCTTCACCCCGGTGGACATCAGCGCCGTCACCGGCGTGGGCGCCCCCTCGTAGGCGTCCGGCGTCCACGAGTGGAAGGGCATCACCGCCACCTTGAAGCCGAACCCCACCAGCACCAGCGCGATCCCCGCCAGCAGCATCGGCGAGGCCGCCTGCACGCCGGTCACGTCGCCGATCAGGGTGAGGTTGGTGGTGCCGAGCGCCCCCCAGGTGAGCGCGATGCCGAAGAGGAAGAAGGCGCTGGAGAACGCCCCCAGCAGGAAGTACTTGAGCGAGGCCTCGGAGGAGCGCGGATCCATCCGGTCGAAGCCCACCAGCACGTAGATGGCCACCGACATCACCTCGAGCCCGATGAAGACCATCATCAGGTCGCGGGCGCCGGCCATCAGCAGCATCCCCAGCGCGGCGAAGAGCACCAGCGCGTGGAACTCGCCGCGGTTCATCCCCCGCGCGTCGAGGTAGCCGTGGGAGACGAGCAGGGTGAGCGCCGCCGCCAGCAGGCAGACGAAGTTGATGAACACCCGGAAGTCGTCCACCGCCACCATCCCGGTGGCGGAGACGTCGCGCATCCCCAGCAGGAGGAGGTTGGCGGCGGCCGCCAGCCCCACCCCCGCCAGCGAGAGCCAGGTGATGCCCGGGCGCGAGGGCTCGGAGCGGTTCCCCTTCTGGAACACGTCCACCATCAGCACCAGCATCCCCCAGACGGCGAGCACGATCTCGGGGAGGAGCGCCCAGAAGTAGTCGGCCTGGCGGGCCAGGTCCAGCGTGGCGGGGAGCATCGGTCAGCGCTCCCCGGCGGCGGCGGGGGCGGCGGCGTCCGCCATCCCCACCTGCCCGGGCCCGAAGGTCCGGGCGGGGAGGCGCGTCTCGGTGCGCACCGTGGCCACGATCCGCCGGGCGGCGGGCTCCATGCGGTCCAGGAAGGGCTTGGGGTAGAGCCCCAGCCAGAAGATGAGCGCCACCAGCGGGAGGAGCACCGCCAGCTCGCGCCCGCCCAGGTCCGGGATGCCGCGGTTGGCCGGGCGGTCGAGCGGGTTGAAGACCATCCGCTGCACCATCGGCAGCATGTAGTAGGCGGCGATGATCACGCCGGTGGCGGCCACCAGCGCCATCCAGGGGTGCTGCTCGAAGGTGCCCACCAGCACCAGGAACTCCGAGACGAAGCCGCTGGTGGTGGGGAGCCCGATGGTGGCCATGGCCGCCACCACCAGCAGGGTGGAGAAGACCGGGATGGAGGCCGAGAGCCCGCCGAAGTCCTCGATCTCGTAGGTGTGGCGCCGCTCGTAGAGCATCCCCAGCAGGAAGAAGAGCATGGGGGTGGAGAGGCCGTGGCCGATCATCACCAGCAGCGCCCCCTGCATCCCCTGCAGCGTGCCGGCGAAGATCCCCAGGATGACGAACCCCAGGTGCGCCACCGAGGTGTAGGCCACCAGCTTCTTGGCGTTGGGCTGCACCGCCGCCACCATCGCCGCGTAGACGATCCCCACCACCCCCAGCACCATGGCCCAGGTCACCACCCCGGAGGCGCGGGCCACGTCCGGGAAGAGCGGGAGGGCGAAGCGGATGAAGCCGTAGGTCCCCATCTTCAGCAGCACCCCCGCCAGCACCACCGACCCCGCCGTGGGCGCCTGCACGTGCGCGTGCGGGAGCCAGGTGTGGAAGGGGAAGATCGGCACCTTGATGGCGAAGGCCAGCGCGAACGCCAGGAAGAGGAGCGACTGCTCCATCCCCGAGAGCTGCAGCAGCCCGAAGTTGGTGAAGTCCCAGTACGAGAAGGTGGCGGCCCCCATGGTGCCGAGCGACTTCGCCCGCCAGTGCAGGTAGAGGATGGCCACCAGCATCAGCAGCGACCCCACCACCGTGTACAGGAAGAACTTCACCGCGGCGTAGATGCGCTCCTTCCCGCCCCAGATCCCGATGAGGAAGTACATCGGGATCAGCATCACCTCCCAGAACACGTAGAAGAGGAACAGGTCCAGCGCCACGAACACCCCCACCACCCCCGTGGTCAGCGCCAGGAGGAGGGCGTAGAAGGCGGCCTGCCGGTCGCGGACGTAGCTCCACGAGCCGAGCACCATCAGCGGGAGGAGGAGCGTGGTGAGCAGCACCATGAAGAGCGAGATGCCGTCGATGCCGATGCGGTAGTGGATCCCCCAGTCCGGGAACCAGGCGAAGTCCGCGCAGTTCTGCATCGGCACGGTGATCCGGCCGATCGAGGGGCTCGCCCCGGTCGACGGGCCGGTGACCCCGCTCATGGCGCAGGTGCCGGCGCCCTTCACCGTGAAGAAGAGGGGGACCGAGGCCAGGAACTCGACCACGCCCACCCCCAGCGCCACCCGCCGCGCGCCGTGCTCCCCCGCCAGGTACGCCGCCAGGGCGCCCAGCAGGGGGAAGAAGATCAGGAAGGTCAGGATCCAGTGGCTGTCGAAGAAGCCGCTCATCGTCGTTTCGCTCGCCTCAGAACGCCACCAGGGAGCCCAGCACCAGGAGCACGCCCACCACCAGCACGAAGGCGTAGGTGTTCACCCGCCCCGTCTGCGTGCGCCCCACCCAGAGCCCCAGCGCCTGGGCCGTCTTCCCCCCGAAGTCCACCAGGGAGTCGATGACCCCCAGGTCGAAGCCCGCGAAGCGCGCGGACAGCCAGCCGAAGGGGCGCACCACCACCCGGTCGTAGAGCTCGTCCACGTACCACTTGTGGTAGAGCACCCGCTCGGGCGCGCCCCGGTACGCCGGGTGCTCGGCCGCGGTGCCGATCGGCTTCGGGCGCAGGAAGAGCCACGCCGCCAGCAGCCCGCCCAGCCCGACGGCGATGGCCAGGAAGATCGGCCAGGCCGCGTGCTCGGGCTCGGCGGCCTCGCCCAGGAAGTCGCGCACGTACCCCTCGGACCCGGCGGTGACGGGCTCCAGCCAGTGGTGCAGCCACGCCCCCTGCCCGAAGTCGAACCACTCCACCACCGGCACGTGCTCCACGTTCAGCAGCCCGCCCACGGTGGAGAGGAGGGCCAGCAGGACCAGCGGCACGGTGAGGGTCCAGTCGCCCTCGTGCAGGTGCCCGCGCTCCGCCTCGCCGGTGCGGTTGGCGCCGAAGAAGGTGTAGATCATCATGCGGCCCATGTAGAAGGCCGTCATGAAGGCGGCGACGGTCAGCATCCCCCAGATGACCCCCATCCAGCCGGCGCCGGAGAGCCCGAGGAAGGCGGCCTGGTGCAGCCCGATCGGGTTGTGCCCGTCCGCGCCGAGCAGCGCCGCGCCGATGATCTCGTCCTTGGAGAAGAAGCCCGCGAAGGGCGGCACGCCGGCGATGGCCAGCGTGGCCACGCCCATGGTGGCGAAGGTGACCGGGAGGTAGCGCCGCAGCCCGCCCATGTTGCGCATGTCCTGCGCGTCCGCCGGGTTGTGGGTGGCGTGCAGGGCGTGGTGCATGGCGTGGATGACGGCGCCCGAGCCCAGGAAGAGGCAGGCCTTGAAGAAGGCGTGCGTCATCAGGTGGAAGACGCCCGAGGCGTAGAATCCCAGCCCCACCCCCACGAACATGAAGCCGAGCTGCGAGACGGTGGAGTACGCCAGCACCTTCTTGATGTCCCACTGCTTGAGGCCGATGGTGGCGGCGAAGAGCGCGGTGAGCGCCCCCACCACCGCCACCGTCAGCGAGGCCGCCGGCGCCAGCGCGAAGATGGCCGAGGAGCGGGCCACCAGGTACACGCCCGCCGTCACCATGGTCGCCGCGTGGATGAGCGCGGAGACGGGGGTGGGGCCGGCCATGGCGTCGGGGAGCCAGGTGTAGAGCGGGATCTGCGCGCTCTTCCCCGCCGCCCCCAGGAAGTGGAAGAGCCCGATGGCCGTCACCACCGCCCCGGCGTAGGGCAGGGCCTGCCCGCCGAGCAGCGCCTCGTTGACCCCCACGAAGTCGAGCGCCCCCACGTTCCAGAAGAGGAGGAGCATGGCGATGAGGAAGCCGAAGTCGCCGATGCGGTTGACGATGAACGCCTTCTTCCCCGCGTCGGCGTTGGCCTTCTCCTTGAACCAGAAGCCGATGAGCAGGTAGGAGCAGAGCCCCACCCCCTCCCACCCCACGAACATCACCGGGTAGCTGGCGCCGAGCACCAGCACCAGCATGAAGAAGACGAAGAGGTTCAGGTACGCCATGTAGCGCGGGTACCCGGGGTCCTCCTGCATGTAGCCCACCGAGAAGAGGTGGATGAGGAACCCCACCCCGGTGACGATCAGCGCCATCAGCACCGAGAGCTGGTCCAGCTGCAGCGCCGCGGTGACCTGCAGATCGCCCACCCCCATCCAGCTCCAGTAGCCGTGCACCCAGGGCGCCTCGGGGTGCGCGGCCTCCATGCGCAGGAAGTTGAGCA
Source organism: Longimicrobiaceae bacterium (assembly GCA_036277195.1). Classification (GTDB taxonomy): domain Bacteria; phylum Gemmatimonadota; class Gemmatimonadetes; order Longimicrobiales; family Longimicrobiaceae; genus Longimicrobium. Next base: position 4,798 of record DASUNK010000139.1, read on the forward strand.
CCGTCACCACGAAGGCGCCCAGCAGCACTCCCGGCGCCACGAACGACGGCAGGAGGTGCGTCCAAGGCTTCGGCCCCGCCGGGGCGTGCGCGTCGTCGTGCCCGTGCGCGTCGTGCCCCTCCTGCTCGCTGGGCTCGTGGCCGTGCGCGTCCCAGTGCGGGTCGCCCACGGGGGGGAGGCGCGGGAGCGCCCGGCGCGCGCCGAGAATCGCCAGCGCTCCGTTGACCAGGAAGCCCGCCAGCGGGAGGACGATGATGAGCCAGGGGAGCACGGGCTCGAAGGCGTGCGCCGCGCCCTCGCCGCCCGCCGCCGCGGCCTCGTGGGCCGCCTGCTGCAAGAGGAGCATCACCGGTCCCCTACCACCGAAGCAGGCTGAAGTCCGCCATGTCGACCGACTCCTTGTGGCGGAAGACGGAGATGATGATGGCCAGCCCCACCGCGGCCTCGGCCGCCGCCACCGCGATCACGAAGAAGACGAACACCTGGCCCTGCACCCCGGCGTAGGGCGAGAGCGCCACGAAGGCCAGGTTCACGGCGTTGAGCATGAGCTCGATGCACATGAACATGACGATGGCGTTGCGCCGCACGATGACCCCCGCCACCCCGATGGCGAAGAGGATGGCGCTGAGGCCCAGCGAGTACTGGAGCGGGATGGCTTCCATGCGCCCCCTACACCTTGCGCTTGGCCAGCACCACCGCGCCGACCACGGCGATCAGCAGCAGCATGGCGGTGGCCTGCAGCGGCACGATGAACTCGGTGTACATCGGCACCCCGATGACGCCCACCGTGCCGTGCTGCGCCAGCGCGTTGCGCAGCGCCTCGGGGCCGGCCTGGCTCCCCAGCGGGTGCGGCAGCTCGGGCGCGGCGAAGACGCGGGCCAGCAGCGCCACGATCAGGAGCGCCGCGCCCCCGGCGAAGATCTGCCAGCCGCGGCCGCGGATGTCGGCGTGGTACGCGTGCCCCAGGTTCAGGAGCATGATGACGAAGAGGAAGAGCACCATGATGGCGCCCGCGTACACCAGGATCTGGATGATCCCGATGAAGAAGGCGCCGAGCAGGGTGAAGATGGCGGCCACGGCGAAGAAGGTGCCGATCAGCCAGAGGGCGCTGGCCACGGGGTTCTTCCGCGTCACCATGGCCACGGCCGAGCCGATGGCGCAGGCGGCGAAGAAGAAGAAGAGGATCTGGGTCAGGGTCGGCATCGGGCCTCTACTCGCTGGCCGGGTCCGACGGGTCCCAGAGCAGCGTCACCGGGTGCTCCTGCTTCATCAGCCGGTCCAGGTCGTAGACGAAGTTCGCGCGCGTGTACTCGGCGTTCTCGTAGTGCTGCCCCACGTGGATGGCCTCCACCGGGCACACCTCCTGGCACATCCCGCAGAAGATGCAGCGGAACTCGTCGATCTCGTAGACGATCGGGTAGCGGTTCCCCTGGTCGTCCTCGCCCGGCACCAGCTTGATGCAGTTGGCCGGGCAGACGGTGGGGCAGAGCCCGCACGCCACGCACTTGGGGCGGCCGTCCTCGTGCTGCTCCATCACGTGCGTCCCCCGCCAGCGCGGGGAGAGCTCCTTCTTCACGTCCGGGTACTGGATGGTGACGGTGCTCCGGTCCCCGGCCGCCCGGGTGAGGTGCCGGAAGGTGAGCGCCATCCCCTGCAGCGAGGCCCGGATGTAGGAGCTCTTCCGCTGCGGCCGCTTCATCACGCGCACGTTGATCGCCATTATCCCTATCCCAGCGTACCGGTGGTCGCTTCCCGGGCCGGCGGCGCGTCGACCGCGACGCGGCGCTGCAGCAGCGCCTGGCGGCGGCGCGCCAGCTCGCGCGCCTGCGTGCGCCGCTCGTCGAGCGAGCCGGAGCCCGCCAGCACCCGCCCGCGGTCCATCACCCAGAGCACCACCGCCAGCATGGCCAGGTTCACCACCGAGAGCGCCAGCCCGTAGACGGGGACGAAGCCCAGCCAGAGGTCGCTCGGGCGCACCCCGGCCGAGTCCAGCGCCAGCACGGCGGCCGCCGTCACCACCACCGCGGCCAGCGCCGCGGGGAGGAGGATCTTCCACCCCAGGTCCATCACCTGGTCGTAGCGGAAGCGCGGCACCGTCCAGCGCACCAGCATGAAGACCAGGATGAAGAAGAAGGTCTTGGCGGCGAAGGCGCCCAGGGTGAGCAGCGTCTTCCACCACGCCGGCTCGGCGCCGATCCAGCGGCCGTCCGCCCCGAAGCCGAGCATGTCGTCGCCCTGCCAGCCGGGGATGTCCCACCCGCCCAGGAAGAGCGTGGCCATCAGCGCGGAGACGGTCAGCACGTGCGCGTACTCGGCGATGAAGAACATGGAGAACTTCATGCTCGAGTACTCGGTGTGGTACCCGGTGATCAGCTCGCTCTCCGCCTCGGGGAGGTCGAAGGGGAGGCGGTTGGTCTCGGCGAAGGAGGCGATCCAGAAGAAGAAGAAGGAGACGGCCAGCGGGAGCGCGAACCAGAGGTTCATCTCCTGCTGGCGCCACACCACCTCGGGGAGCCCCACGTTGCCGGTGAGGAAGAAGACGGAGACCAGCGAGAGCCCCAGGGCGATCTCGTAGGAGATCATCTGCGCCCCGGCCCGCAGCCCGCCCAGCAGCGCGTACTTGTTGTAGCTGGCCCACCCGGCCAGCACGATGCCGTACACCCCCAGCGAGGAGAAGGCCAGGAGGAAGAGGACGCCCACCGGGAGGTCCGCCACGATCATCGGCACCACCGCGTCGCCGATGCGCAGCGGCGCGGCGAAGGGGATGACGGCGAAGGTGACCAGCGCCGGGACGATCGAGAGCATCGGCGCCAGCACGAAGAAGGTCCGGTGCGCCTCGGTGGGGTGCGTCTCCTCCTTGAGGATGTTCTTGAGCCCGTCGGCGGCGGGCTGCAGGAGGCCGCCGGGGCCCACGCGGTTGGGGCCCAGCCGGTCCTGCATCAGCGCCGCCACGCGGCGCTCGCCCCACACCATCAGCGCGCCGAGGATCAGGATCACGTGCGCGATCAGGATGATCTTCCCGACGAGCAGGAGGACCTCGAGGAGGCCCGGCGAGTCGGAGATCGCGGCGAGGACCGGGCTCATCGCGTCCGCCCGATCGGGGCC
>DASUNK010000140.1:0-3826 GCA_036277195.1 Longimicrobiaceae bacterium
GATCGAGGACATCGACGAGATCGCCGAATACATAGCCAGAGATTCCCGCGTCCGTGCCGCCAGGTTCGTTTCCCGCCTCTACACCGCGGTCAGCCGCCTCCAAGACTTCCCATACTCCGGCCGTACCGTGCCGGAATCGAACAAGAGCACGATCCGGGAGATCTTCGTCTACCCCTATCGGGTCATCTACAGAGTGACTCCGGACGAGGTGATCGTTTGGACCGTCGTACACATGCGCCGCGATTTCAAGCCTCACGATCCTGAATAACCTCCCCCTCACATCGCGTCCACCAGGCGCTTGAGCTCGGTGAGGCGTTCCTGCAGCCGCCCTCGCCCCTCGTCGAAGCGCACCCGCTTCAGGATCTCCGGCGGCAGTAACTGCCGGTCCGTGCACTCGATCACCGCCGCGATCTCCTGCAGCTCCTTCTCCAATCCCTGCGTGGAGGGAAGGAACTGGTCCACCACCTCCTGCAGCTCCTCGCGCCCCACGTGGTCCTTCCCCCGCAGCAGCGACATCCGCCACGCCCGCCCCACCATCCCCTCCACGTCCGCCCCGGAGAGCTGCCCCCGCTGCGGCAGGTCCGGCACGTCCTCCCGCGCCAGCTTCGTCCCCAGCTTCTTCGCCATCGTCACGAACATGTCCTTCAGCTCGTCGTCGCTGGTCGGGTAGAAGAGGGGGATGTGCACCTCCGCCCGCCCCTGCCGCTTGAGGTCGATCGGGAGGAGGTCCGGCCGCGCCGTCAGCAGCATCCACAGGATCTTGCCGCGGTAGCGCGTGTCGCCCATCTGCGTGGCGATCATGGAGAAGACGCGGCTGGAGGTCCCCGAGTCGCCCGAGGCCTCGCGGTCGCCGAGGGCCGCGTCGGCCTCGTCCACCACCACCACCACGGGGCCCATCGCCCGCAGCACCGAGAGCACGCGCTCCAGGTTCCCCTCCGTCTCGCCCACGTACTTGGAGCGGAAGTTCTTCAGCATCACGCACGGCACCCCGATCTCCCCCGAGAGGCACTGCGCCATGAAGCTCTTCCCCGTCCCCACCGGGCCGCAGAGGAGGTAGCCCATCGGCAGCGAGTCCAGCGCGCCGCGCCGCAGCAGCTGCGCGTCCTCGCGCAGGCGCGCCTTCACCGGCTCGTGGCCGATCACCACGTCCAGGTTCCACTTGGGCTCGATGAACTCCAGCAGCCCCTGGCACTGCTTCTCGATCAGCCGCTTCTTGAGGGTGCGGAAGGTCAGCGGGTCCAGCCGCTCGCCGGACTCCAGCGCGGAGCGGATGAGCACGTTCACGTCGGCCAGCGAGATGCCGGCGGTGAGCTCCGCCAGCTCGGGCGCCCCGTAGTCGGAGAAGGTGGAGAGGTCGCGCCCGCCCGCCGCGTGGCGGATGAAGTGCTCGCGCGCGGGGGCGTCCGGCATCGGCACCTCGAGGGTGGCCACGTGCGGGTTGCCGGTCAGCCGGTCGGACAGGTCCGAGAGGCGCTCGTCCACCAGCGCGAAGGCCAGGTTGGCGCGCTTGACGTACGGGCTGGTGGCCCAGTTGAGCACCGTCACCAGCATCCCGCTGGCGCCGTGGCTCATCCGCCCCGGCTCGCCCGAGGGGAAGAGGAAGGAGGCGTGGTCGAGGAGGACGGCCGCGCTCATCCGCTTCTCCTCGGCCGCCATCACGTTGAAGCGGACGAAGCGGTCGAGGAGCGCCAGCACCTGCCCGGGGTCGTTCTTGACGGCGGAGAGGTCGAAGAGCTGCTGGTTCACCCGCTCGGCCATCTGGCGCTGGCGGGCGTCGTCGCGCCCGGCGAAGACGCGCAGCCCGCGCCCCAGGTCGTAGTGGAACACCAGGTCCCAGCGGCCGAAGAGCTGCTCGGCCAGGAACTCGGCCAGCCCGGCGTAGGCGGCCCCCGCCCCGTCGCCGGCGCGCACGAAGTCGTGCGTGTTGCCGTGCAGCACGAAGACGGAGGTGGTGCCGGAGAAGTACAGGTCCGCCAGCCGGCGCGCCCACCCGGGGAACCAGGCGGGGAGGCCGCCCGCGGTGCGCTCGCGCCCCTGGTCGGGGAGCACGGCGCCCGCCGTGGGCGAGGCCGGGGCGGGCGGGGCGGCCGGCGGTGCGGCGGGGCCGTCAGGCGACATCGTAGCTCCCGGCCTCCAGGATCGGGGGCGGCTCCTCCAGGTCGTCCACCAGCCCGGTGATGCTCTGCAGCTCGGCCATGGCGCTCTCGGTGTGGGTCATGCTCTCGGCGGCGGCGTCCACCTGGCTGCTCAGGAAGTCCGGATCCTGGCGGTTGATGGCCATCTCGGTGAGCGCCTGCACCTTGGCCTCGATGCGGTCCAGCTCGATCTGCACGAACTCGGCGTTCGAGCGCGCCTTGCGGTAGTTGTCCAGCCGCAGCTCGGCCACCGCCACGCTGTCGGTGAGCGAGCGCAGCACCCGCTCGTCGCCGCTGGTGGTGGCGGTCTCCAGCCGCCGCTTCAGGTCCGCGGTGCGGCTCTGCAGCTCGGCCTCGCTGGTGGACTTGAGGAACTGCTGCAGCGCGCTCTGCGAGAGGAGGAGGCGCAGGAACACCCAGAGGAGGCGGTCGAGCGCGGAGGTGTGGATCTCGGTCCCGGGGGCGTCGGGGTCGCCCGTGGCGCCGCGCACCCCGTGCGCCAGCTCGCGCATGCGCAGGGCGCGCATGCGCAGCTGGTTGAAGCGCGCCTGCGCCTCCTTGGGGAGCGAGGCCACCATCGCGGGGAGCTTCTGCGCCGTGTCCTTCGCCCCCTCCGGCTGGAAGTGGGGCGAGCGGTACCCCTCGCGGTCCACCGCCTTGCGGAAGCGGGGGAAGGAGACCATCGAGCCCAGGTAGGTCAGCTCGCCCGCCACCACCAGCGGCAGGATGGCGTCGGGTTGGCCGGAGAGCACCGCGGCGCCCACCGCGCCCAGGAAGGCGAGGAGGTTCCAGCGGAAGAGGAACGCCTTCTTCAGGTACTTCCTGAAGTCGTCGGGTCCGCGCTGCTGCTTCTTCCCGCGGGGGGGAATCGCCATGCTGCCTCTCTCCTCAGTCCCCGCCCTTGGTGGACTGCTCCAGCTTCTCCACGATGTCGCGGATCTCGAACACCCGTTCCAGGAACTCGGGGTGCCGCTGCATCTCGCGCGCGGTGAAGTCCGGCTTGGGGAGCTTCCGCTCCTGCAGGATGGTGCCCGGCGCCGGCGACATGATGTACACCCGGTCTCCCAGGTACACCGCCTCCTCCACCGAGTGGGTGATGAAGAACACCGTGGCCGAGGCCTCGCGCCAGAGCTTCACCAGCAGGTCCTGCATGTTGAGCCGCGTGGCCGGGTCCAGCGCCCCGAAGGGCTCGTCCATCAGGATGATGCGCGGGCTCAGGATGAGGGTGCGGGCGATGGCCACGCGCTGCTTCATCCCGCCCGAGAGCTGGTGCGGGTACTTGTACTGGTCGCGCTCCACGCTCAGCCCCACCTTGCCGATCCACTCGCGCGCCCGCGCCTCGCGCTCCGCCCGCGGCACCCCCTGGCACTCCAGCCCGAAGGCGATGTTGTCCAGCACGGTGCGGTGGTCGAACGAGGTGTAGTCCTGGAAGACCATCCCCCGGTCCGCGCCGGGGCCGCCGATCGGCTTCCCACCCACCCGCACCGTCCCCGTGGTGGGGGTGTGCTGCGGCGCCAGCCCGGCGATCATCCGCAGGATGGTGGACTTGCCGCACCCCGAGGGCCCCAGGATGCAGACGAACTCGCCCGCGCCCGGCAGGTCCTCCACCGTGAAGGTGATGTCCCGGACCGCGGTGAAGCTCCCGTAGCGCTTGCTCACCCCCTTGAACTCCACCACCGGCGGCGGCGGCG
>DASUNK010000141.1:0-12253 GCA_036277195.1 Longimicrobiaceae bacterium
TGCACGACGTGTACGTGCCGCTCACCGGCCGCCGCGGCGAGGCCCACCTGCTGCGCGTGGGGAAGCGCTTCACCCTCTTCTGGGGGGTGGTGCTCATCGCCGTCTCGCTGGCCTTCCAGGCGGTGCGCCCCGGCACGCCGCTGGTGGTGGTGGCGCTCCAGATCGCCAGCTTCACCTACGGGGGGCTGCTCGGCGGCTTCCTGCTGGGAGTGCTGGTGCCCCGCGCCCGCGAGCGCGACGCGGTGGCGGGCATGGCGGTTGCCATCGCCGGGATGGCCCTGCTCTGGGGGCTGCAGCAGTTCGGGGCGGTGCCGCGGGTGGTGGACACGCTCTGGTTCGCGCTGCTGGGCTCCGCCGTCACCGTGGCGGTGGGGACGCTCGGCAGCGTGCTGCGCCGGGCGGAATGAGGGAATTCTCTGGGAGAACAGGACCTGCGCATGGACTTCGTGCTGCTGGTGAAGGCGGTGGTGCTGGGGGTGGTGGAGGGAGCCACGGAGTTCATCCCGGTCTCCTCGACCGGGCACCTGATCCTGGTGCAGTACTGGCTGGGGCTGCCCGGGGAAAAGTGGAACGCCTTCATCATCTTCATCCAGCTGGGGGCGATCCTGGCGGTGGTGTGGCTCTACCGGGCCAAGTTCCTGGACATCCTCCGCCACTGGCGGAGCGACCCGGCGCAGCGCCGGCTGGTGTGGAACCTGGTGATTGCCACGATTCCGGCGGTGGTGATCGGGCTGCCGACGGAGGAGTGGATCGAGACCCACCTCATGCACCCCTTCCCGGTGGCGGTAGCGCTGGTGGTGGGGGGGATCGCCATCCTGGTGATCGAGCGGTACTTCACCCGGCCGCGCATCGAGGACGTGGACGCCATCCCGGTGCGGACGGCGCTGGGGGTGGGGATCATCCAGGTGCTGGCGATCGTCTTCCCGGGGGTGTCGCGCTCCGGCGCCACCATCATGGGCGGGCTGACGCTGGGGCTCTCGCGGAAGGCGGCCACGGAGTTCTCCTTCTTCCTGGCCATCCCCGCCATGTTCGGGGCGTCGCTGGTGAAGATGGGCGAGATCGCCGACGTGATGACGGCGGCGGACGTGCCGGTGTTCGGGGTGGGGTTCGTGGTGGCCTTCGTCTCGGCGCTGATCGTGATCAAGGCGCTGCTGGCGTTCGTCTCGAAGAACAACTTCGTCTCCTTCGCCTGGTACCGCATCGTCGTCGGGATCATCCTGGTCGCGCTCTACTGGAACCAACGCGGCGGCTTCGGGGGTTGAAGCAGAATGGCCCACTACCTCGGCGCGCACACCATCGACAACGGCGGCCTGCACATGGCGGTGCGCCGCGCCGGGAGCGCGGGGATGACGGCCATGCAGTGCTTCACCGCCATCCCCCGCTTCTACGGCGACAAGTCCACCATGAAGCCGGAGCGGGCCAAGCGCTTCAAAGCGGCGCTGGCCGCGGCCGGGATCCGCCCCGAGCACGTGGTGGTGCACGCCGCCTACGTGCTGAGCGTGGCCACCGCCGAGCCGGAGAAGTGGGAGCGCGCCGCCGCGGGGCTGGCGAAGGAGCTGGAGCGCTCCACCACGCTGGGGGTGGGCGCGGTCTGCTTCCACCCCGGCTCGGCCAGCGACGGCGACACCGCCGCGGCGGCGAAGCGGGTGGCGAAGGCCATCACCGGCGCGCTCGAGCGGGTGGAGGGGAAGACGCGCCTGCTGGTGGAGAACACGGCCGGCGCGGGGAAGACGCTCGGCCGCACCGCCGCCGAGGTGGGCGACATCCTGCGCCACGTCCCCGGGAAGCTGCGGGCGCGCACGGGGTACGGACTGGACACCTGCCACCTCTTCGCCTCGGGATACCCGATCCACGAGTCGCGCAAACGGCTGGAGGGGGTGCTGGACGAGTTCGAGGCGGCCACGGGGGAGCGCCCCGGCTTCTTCCACCTCAACGACAGCGAGGGGGCGCTGGGGAGCAACCGCGACCGGCACGTGCTGCTGGGAGAGGGGAAGATCGGCGCCGAGCCCTTCCGCTGGCTGCTGGAGGACGCGCGCAGCCGCGACGTGCCGCTGATCCTGGAGACGCCGCAGGAGAACTACGAGGTGGGTGACGACGATCCCTCGCCCGACCCGTGGGACGTGCGCATGCTGGAACTGCTGAGGTCGTTCGCGAGATGAGCCGCTTCTACCTGGCCGCCGCGCCGTTGCTGGCGGCGTGCATGGCCACCCTCCCCGCCGCCACCGCGCCGGCCCCCGGCCCCCGCTCGCCGCAGGACGCGGCCGCGCAGGTGGCCGAGGAGGTGAACCGCCACCGCCGGAGCATCGGCTGCCCGGCGCTGCAGTGGGACGAGCGCGCGGCCGCCGTGGCCCTCGCTCACAGCGAGGACATGCGCCGGCGCGGCTACTTCGCCCACCGCTCGCCGGAGGGGCAGGACATGGTGTACCGCCTGCGCACGGCGCGCATCGCCTTTCGGCAGGCGGCCGAGAACCTCGCGCTCGATCCGCGCGGCCCCGCGGAAGTGGTGCGCGCCTGGCTGGGGAGCCCGGGGCACCGGCGGAACCTCGAGACCTGCGAGCTGACGCACCACGGCGTGGGGGTGAGCGGCGACCGCTGGACGCACCTCTTCTTCACGCCGCCGCTGCTGCCGGGGGAATGACGGGCGACGACGTCCGCCGCCGGCGCGAGGCTCGCCACCGCTTCCTGGAGCTGCTCTACGAGGCGTCGGAGACGGGGGAGAGCGAGTACGCGGACGGCTACGCGCTCGGCGCCGGGCTGGGGCTGTCGCGGCACGACGTGGAGCGAGTGGTGCGCTACCACGAGGACCACGGCTTCGTGGCCAAGGCGGGGGGAGGCGGGCTCACGGTGCGCATCACCGCGCGCGGCATCGACCACGTGGAGACGGGATGAAGGGGCAGGGGCGGCACGAAACCTGCTTTACATCGCAAAGCACTTGACAGAATCACCCTCAGCTGGCATCGTTCCGGCCATGACCAGGATCATCCCCCTCCGCCGCACCCCCGACCCCGACGAGGAACCGTCGCTCGACCTGCAGAGCCGGGCGATGGACAACCTGCGCTTCATCCGCGAGACGATGGAGCGCGCCGGGAGCTTCACCGCCGTCTCCGGGTGGGGGCAGGTGGTCATCGGCATCACCGGCTTCCTGGCCGCGTGGCTGGCCTCGCTGCAGACCTCGCGCGAGCACTGGCTGGCGGTGTGGTCGGGGGCGGCCGTGGTCTCCCTGGCCACGGGGGTGCTGGCCACCGCCATGAAGGCGCGCTCGGTGAAGATGCCGCTCCTCACCGGGCCCGGCCGGAAGGTCGCCCTCAGCCTCTTCCCGCCGATGGCGGCGGGCGCGGTGCTCACCCTGGTGCTCTTCCAGGCCGGGCTCGCCGAGGTGCTCCCCGGGATGTGGCTCCTCCTCTTCGGGGTGGGGATCGTGGCCGCGGGCGCGTTCTCGGTGCGGGTGGTGCCGGTGATGGGGTTCAGCTTCATGCTGGTGGGGGTGGCGGCGCTCCTCTCCCCCGCGGCGTGGGGCGACGCCTTCATGGCGGCCGGCTTCGGCGGGCTGCACGTGGTTTTCGGAATCGTGATCGCGAGGAGGCACGGTGGCTGAGCCCAAGCGCGCCCCCCGCCCGGCCGCGCCCGCGCTGCGCAGCCTCTCCGGCGGCGCCGAGGACGGTGCCCCCGAGCTGGACCGGCTCATCCACGAGCGGGTGCGGCTGGGGATCGTCAGCGCGCTGGCGGTGAACGCGAGCCTGACCTTCAACGAGCTGAAGGACATGCTCGGGCTCACCGACGGCAACCTGAGCGTGCACGCGCGCCGGCTGGAGGAGGCGGGGTACGTGGAGTGCCACAAGGGGTTCGAGGGCCGGGTGCCGCGCACCGAGTTCCGCCTGGCGGACGTGGGGCGCCGCGCCCTGGAGGCCTACCTGAACCACATGGAGGCGCTGATCCAGGCCGTTCGCGACCGCTGAGGGACGTGTTTTTTTGCCCGATAGCTTTGTGATGCAAAGTCCCTGACTCAGGACTTAGGACTCAGGACTCAGGACTCAGGACTCAGGACTAAATTGATCACGACGATTCCGCAGGCCCCCGCGCACGTGGCCATCATCATGGACGGCAACGGGCGCTGGGCGACGATGCGGGGGTGGCCGCGGCTGGCGGGGCACCGCGAGGGGGCGAAGGCGGTGCGGCGGGTGGTGGAGGCGGCGGCCGAGACGGGGGTCGGGACGCTGACGCTGTACGCCTTCTCGGCCGACAACTGGGCGCGCCCGCCGCGCGAGGTGGCCGGGCTGATGCGGCTCTTCCGCAGCTACCTGGCCGCCGAGACGCAGCGGTGCGTGGAGAACGGCATCCGGCTCACGGTGATCGGCCGGCGCGACCGGCTGGCCGAGCCGCTGGCGCGCGCGGTGGCCGGCGCGGAGGCGGCCACCGCCGGCGGCGGCGGGATGCACCTGCGCCTGGCGATCGACTACTCGGCGCGCGACGCGCTGCTGCGGGCGGCGGCGCTGGCGGGCGGGCGCGAGACCACGCGCGAGGAGTTCGCGGTGCTGCTGGGCCGGGCCGTGGGCGCCGACGGGCCGGCGCCGGACGTGGACCTGCTGATCCGCACCGGCGGGGAGCAGCGGCTGAGCGACTTCCTCCTCTGGGAGTGCGCCTACGCGGAGCTGTACTGGACGCCGCGCCTCTGGCCGGACTTCGACGCCGCCGCGCTGGCCGAGGCGGTGGCGGACTTCCGCGGCCGGCAGCGCCGCTTCGGCCGGGTGCCGCGGGCCGCGGCGGGGTGAGAATTGCAGGACGAAAGGACGCAGGACGAGAGGACGAGAGGACCCGGATCTTTCCACTTTCGTCCTTTCGTCCTAACGTCCTTTCGTCTTTCGATCAGGAGAGCGTGCCCATGCAGGTGGACGTGCTGGTGGCGGGGGCCGGGCTGGCCGGGCTGGAGTGCGCCCGCAGCCTGGGACGGGCGGGGCTGAAGGTGCTGCTGGTGGACCAGAAGCCCACCGTGGACCACGCCGTCCACACCACGGGGATCTTCGTCCGCCACACGCTGGAGGACTTCGACCTCCCCGAGGAGTGCCTGGGCCCGCCCGTCCGCCGGGTGGTGCTCCTCTCGCCGCGCGGCCGCCCGCTGGCGCTGGAGAGCGCGCACGACGAGTTCCGCGTGGGGCGGATGGCGGCGCTCTATCGCCACACGCTGGAGGAGTGCCTCGCCGCGGGGGTGGAGTGGGCGCCCGCCACCCGGCTGGCCGGCGTGGAGCCTGACGGCGCGGAATCGCGCGTGGCGCTGGAGCGCGGCGGGCGGCCGCTGGCGGTGCGGACGCGCTTCGTGGTGGGGGCGGACGGCGCCTGCTCGCGCGTGGGCCCGGCCCTGGGGCTGGACGAGAACCGCAGCTGGATCGTGGGGGTGGAGGAGGTGTTCCGCGGCGCGGGCGGCGACGAGCCGCCCGCCTTCCACCTCTGGCTCGACCCGGTGCTCGCCCCCGGCTACCTGGCCTGGGTGGTGAGCGACGGCGAGGAGGTGCACCTGGGGGTGGGCGGCTACGCGGACCGCTTCGAGCCCGCGGCGGCGCTGCGGGCCTTCCGCGCGCGGGTGGCGGCGCGCTTCGGGGTGGCGGGGCTGGAGCCGGCCGAGCGGCGGGGCGGGCGCATCCCCGTGGGCGGGGTGCTGCGCCGCATCGCCTCGCCGCGCGGGCTGCTGACGGGCGACGCGGCGGGGGCGGTGTCGCCGCTGACGGCGGGCGGGCTGGACCCCTGCCTCCGCCTCTCGGCGCTGGCCGCGCGGGTGGCGGCGGAGTGGATCGCCACCGGCGACCCGGCGGTCCTGGCCGCGTACTCCGGGGCGCGCTTCCGCGCCCGCTTCCGCACCCGCATCCTCCTCCGCCGGCTGATCTCGCACGTGCGCTCCCCCGCCGCCGCGGAGCTGGCCTGCGCCGCCCTGCGCTCGCCCTTCCTGCGCCCGCTGGCGCAGCGGGTGTTCTTCGGTCCCGGCTCCTTCCCCGACACCGAGCCGCCCCCCCGACGCGGAAGGGCCGCCCGCGGGGGACGGCCCTTCGCCTTCGCCGGCTCCGACCCTCCCGCTCAGAAGCGGTAGGAGGCGCCCAGCCGCAGGAAGAGGATGGTGGAGGCGCTGTAGTCGTAGTCCACCACCACCGGCTCCTGGAACCGGTCGGCGAAGATGGTCTCGTCGCGCACCCGCAGCGCGTCGAAGTCCCAGAAGGTCACCATCCCCTCCAGCCCCAGGTTCACCGCGAAGTTCGACTGCGCGATCCGCGAGGTGGCGTCGGCCGCCAGGTTCACCCCGAAGTGGCGCGACGAGCGGGTGAGGTCGTCCTCCACCCCGTCGACCTCCTCCCAGTCCACCCACACGATGGCCGGGGCCAGGGAGACGAACGCCGAGGGGTGGAAGCGCCGGGTGTCCGGGCTGGGGTCGGGGAGGCGGTAGGCGATCCCCGCCTTGGCGAACCAGATGGCCGGCCCCTGGGCCTGGAGGCGAATCGCGTCCACTCCGCCGTCGTCGTCGCCGCCGGAGACGTCGTCGAGGGCGAAGATGTACGTCTCGCGGCCGCTGAACGAGCCGCCCACCAGGAAGCTCAGCGGCCCGCGCAGGCGCGCCTCCAGGTTGAGTCCCACCGCGGAGGCGCCGCCGCGCTCCTCCTGCACGGCGGTCTGGCTGCCGCTCTCGCCGCCGAAGACGATGTAGCGCCCGGAGGTGTACGGCACGCGCACCCCCACGTACGGGGTGACGGCGAAGCGCGTCTGCGGTAGGCGCTCGGGCGGGTCTTCGGTGGTGAGCATGCCGCTCTGGCCGACGGCGGAGAGGGGAAGCGCGAGCAGCCCCAGCAGGGCAAGCGCGCTGCGTCTCATCACGTCCTCCTGGAATGCAGGGGAAGAGGGGCGTTTGGGAGGGAGATGTTCCGGGATTGGTCCCGAAGATAACGGCTCACGCGACGTTCCGGAATACTCGCATGCGTCCGGCCGCCTCCTCACTGACGCCGTGGGGGAGGGACGCGTTACCGCGCCAGCCCCTCCAGCTCGGCCCGGGTGACGGCGGTGGGCTCGCGCGGGAGACGGTCGGCGGCGAAGCGGTCCACCAGCTCCGCGGGGACCACACGCTCGCCCGGGGCGGCCAGGCCGCAGGAGGCGGCCAGCCACCCCGCCACGGCGCGCGGATCCGCCCCGGCGGCGCGGAGCTCCGCCAGCGAGACGGCGCCGTGGCGCTTGGCCAGCCGCTCGCCGTCCTCGCCCAGGAGGAGGGGCACGTGCAGGAAGGCCGGCGGCTCCAGCCCCAGCGCGCGGTAGAGGAGGAGCTGGCGCGCGGTGGAGGAGAGGAGGTCGGCGCCGCGCACCACGTGGGTGACGCCCATGGCCGCGTCGTCCACCACCACGGCCAGCTGGTACGCCGCCACGCCGTCCTTGCGGCGGACCACGAAGTCGCCCGTCTCCGCCGCGGGCTCGAAGCAGCGGCGCCCCTGCACCCCGTCGTCGAAGCACACCTCCCCCGGCTCCACGCGCAGGCGCAGGGCCGCCGGCGCCTCGCCGGGCCGCGCCGGGCCCGCGCGGCAGGTGCCGGGGTAGCGGGGACCTTCCTCGCCCGCGTGCGGGGCGCTGGCCGCGGCGGCGATGTCCTTCCGCGAGCAGCCGCAGGCGAAGAGCAGACCCTGCGCCTCCAGCGCGCGCAGGGCGGCCTCGTACCCCTCCGTGCGCCGGGACTGCACGTACGGCGCGTGCGGCCCGCCCACGTCCGGCCCCTCGTCCCAGTCGATCCCCAGCCAGCGCAGCTCCGCGAGCTGCGCCTCCATCACCCCCGGCCGCACGCGCCCCGCGTCCAGGTCCTCCACCCGCAGCAGGAAGCGCCCGCCGGCCGCGCGCGCGTGCAGCCACGCCAGCAGGGCCGTGCGGGCGTTCCCCAGGTGCAGCGACCCCGTGGGGCTGGGGGCGAAGCGGCCGCGGACCACCCGCCTACTCCGCCGCCAGGCGGGTGAGCAGGTCGCGCACGGTGACGCCGAGCAGCGTATCCAGCCGCAGGAATCCGTCGTCGCCGCCGAACTCCAGCCCCGCCGTCACCGTGTTGGGCACCACCACGCAGCGGAGCCCGGCCCGCCGCGCCGCCAGCAGCCCGTTGGGCGAATCCTCCAGCGCCACCGCGGCGGCCGGCTCCACCCCCAGGCAGTCGCACACTGCCAGGTACAGCTCCGGGTCCGGCTTGGCGCGGCGCACGTCGTCGCGGGTGCGCACGCAGTCGAAGTGCTCGCGCAGCGCCAGCCGGCCGAGCTGCCCCTCCACCCAGGCGCGCGGCGAGCTGCTGGCCACCCCCAGCTTCAGCCCCAGCTCGCGCGCCTCGCGCAGTGCCTCCTCCACTCCCGGGAGCGGCCCCTCGCCGGCGATGCGCGCGCCGAAGCGCTCCTCCCGCAGCCGCTCCAGCGCCGTCCGGTCCACCGGCCGCCCGGTGCACTCCTCCAGGTACGCCAGGGGGTCGAAGGAGCCCGGCGCCCGGCCGATGCACCAGCCCCACACCTCCAGCGGGAGCTCCGCCCCGTGCTCGGCGAAGATCCCCCGGATGACGTCGTACTCGTGCCGCTCCGAGTCGAAGATCAGCCCGTCGAAGTCGAAGACCAGCGCCTGGATCACGCCCCGATCGCCCCGCGTTCGCGTTCCCGGACCCGCACCGGTGGCATGGATAACAGGGTGGCGGGCCGGGCGCGAGGGCTCGCCCCTTGCACGGGGGCGCGGCCCGGGGCGGACGAACGGCGGAGAGGGGGGACGGGATGGCGGACCGGTACGACGTGATCGTGATCGGCGGCGGCCCCGCCGGGCTGGCGGGGGCGTTCTGGCTGGCGCGCTACCGCCGCAGCGTGCGGCTCTTCGACGCGCAGGACCCGCGCAACAAGGAGACCTGGGCCGTCCACGGCTACCTGGGGCTGGAGGAGCCCCCGCCGCTGGAGCTGCGGCGCGTCGCCCGGCTGCAGGCCGTCTCCGCCGGCGCCGAGGTGGAGGCGGCGGTGGTGGAGAAGGTGGAGGGGGGGAAGGACCACTTCCGCGTCACCCTGGCCGACGGGCGCGCCTTCGCCGCGCGCCGGCTCCTCTTCGCCACCGGGCTGAAGGACATCGTCCCCGAGATCCCCGGCTTCGACGACTTCTACGGCACCAGCATCTGGCACTGCCCGGAGTGCGACGGGCCCTCGGTGACGGGGAAGAAGGTGGGGGTGATCGGGTGGGGGAAGGGGATCGCCCGCTACTGCATGTGGATGCTCACCTGGACCGACGCGCTCACCGTGCTCACCCACAGCCACCCGCACGGGATGGACGACGAGGCGTGGGCGGCGCTGGAGCGCTTCGGCATCCGGCTGCGCACGGAGGCCATCGTGCAGCTGGAGGGAGAGGACGGGCAGGTGCGGCGGGCCGTCTTCCACGACGGCGGCACGGAGGACTTCGAGGCGCTCTTCTTCCACATCGCCTGCGGCCCCGGCTCCACCCTCCCGGTGGACATGGAGTGCCGCGCCGACGCGGAGGGGATCCTGGAGGTGGACAACGACTTCGAGACCAGCACGCCGGGCGTCTACGCGGCGGGCGACATCACCCCCGGCTCGCGGCTGGCCATCCGCGCCGCCTACGAGGGGACGCGCGCGGCCATCGGCATCCACAAGTCGCTGCTGGAGCCCGGCAAGCGGATCGACTAGGACAGACCCAAGGCGGCCTCACCATGGCGGCCCCACCATGGCGGGTGAACCATGGCGGGTGAACCCGCGGCT
The DNA here is from genome assembly GCA_036277195.1 of Longimicrobiaceae bacterium. Classification (GTDB taxonomy): domain Bacteria; phylum Gemmatimonadota; class Gemmatimonadetes; order Longimicrobiales; family Longimicrobiaceae; genus Longimicrobium. Next base: position 9,735 of record DASUNK010000141.1, read on the forward strand.
ACGACGACGGAAAGCCTCGCAAACCACGCGAGGCTTCAACTGCGTGCGGGCCGGCGCCGGCGTGCTCCGCACTTTCGCACTTTCGCACTTTCGCACTTCGCACTTCGCACTTCGCACTTCGCACTTCGCACTCAGCGGGTTTTCGTGTCCGCCCGGCGCTCGATCGGCGCCTCCGCCGGCCAGAGGCGGTTGCGCCCCTTGAGCAGCGGCGCCAGCGCCGCCAGCATCCCCGAGACGGTCTGGAAGCGGCGCCCCGGGTCCGTCTCCAGCGCCCGCATCACCAGCTTCTCCAGCTCCGGCGTCACCTGCGGGTTGTGCTGCCGCGGCGGCACCGGCGGGTGCTTGATCTGGGGATAGCGCTGCTCCAGCTCGCGCGGCGTCAGCGGCCGCGGGGTGCCGCCCGTGCTCCGGGGCGCCACCGCCGTCACCGCCGCCTTCGCCTCCTCCCCCTCGTCGTCGTCCTCGAACTCGTCCCAGTACGCCTCGTCGTCGTCCTGCGGCTCCTCGTTCGACCACTTCCCCGTCAGCAGCTCGTAGAGGAGCGCCCCCAGGCCGTAGACGTCGGTGGCCGGCGTCAGCGGCTCCTGCAGCACCTGCTCGGGCGCCATGTAGGGCGCGGTCCCCTGCCGGTCGCCCGGGCGGCGGGGCGGGTTCATCCGCCACACCACGTCGAAGTCGAGCAGCACCGGCACCCCGTCGCGCAGGTGGATGTTGGCGGGCTTCAGGTCGCGGTAGAGGAAGCCGCAGCGGTGCAGGTAGTGGACGGCCGCGCCCACGTGCATCACCGCGCGCACCGCGTCGGGGACGTGCAGGCGCCGCCGGGGGAGCCCCTCCAGCACGTCGAAGAGCGAGGGGCCGGCCAGGTACTCCATCAGCAGGTACGGCCGCCCCCCCGCCTTCCCGCTCCCGAACACCTGCACGATGTTGGGATGGCGCAGCCGCGCCAGCACCTTCTCCTCCTTGCGGAAGGAGGGGGGGATCTTCCCCTCGCGGCAGTGGTCCGGCGCCACCACCTTCCCGGTGAGGGCGCACCAGTGGCGGTTGCTCCACACCTGGTAGAGCTCCGCGGCGCGCCCCCGCGCCAGGTGCCCGATCACCGTCAGCTCGCCCAGGCGGTCGCCCACCGCGAGCGAGAACTCCGCCCTGGGGCGCGCGGGGTCGTGCGTCCACCGGCGCGCGGCCACCAGCCCCTGGTAGCGCGCCCGGGCGATGCCGGTATCGCTCATGCGTTTTCCCTGCAACGATTTGGCCCCGGCGGCCGGCGGACCCGGCGCGGGGCGGCGCCCTGCCGCGCCCTTTCCTACGCAACCGCCGTACCCCGTACGGAACCCTGGCGCCGGGGTCGGGTAGGCATGTATGCTAAAGGTGCCTTCCAGGAGGTGACCCATGCGTAGCTTTAGCCCGCTCGCCCTGGCGGCCCTCGCGGCGATCCTCTGCTCCGCGCCCCGCCTGCAGGCCCAGGAATGGTCCCCGCCTTCCCGCCAGATGCCGTCCATGCCCACCCAGGCCCAGCTGCAGGGCGACTGGCGCTCCGCCGCGGGCGCGTGGTTCGCCGGGGTGGACCGGATCTCCGGCGTGGGGCTGGGGGAGATGCGCGCCGCGGGCGAGTCGCCCGGGAGCGGCGGCCGGGTGCGCTTCGTGCGCTTCTCCGGCGGGGTGCGCCAGGCGGCCACCTGGGCCGACCGCAACGGCGACGGCCGCTGCGACCTGGTGGAGATCTTCCGCTCCGGGGCCGTGGCCGTGCAGCTGATCGACCCCGACTACGACGGCACCGCGGACGTGATCCGCGTCTATGACGCCAGCGGCGCCCTGGCGCGCGAGAGCCGGCTCTAGGGGCGGCCTCCCGCGCCGCCCGTGAGCGATTCCACCCTGCTGGCGGCGTACCTCGCCACCGCCTGGACCGTCGACGCTCCCGCCGGTCCGCTCACGGTCCGCTTCAACCACGTCGCCCCCGACCCGCTGCTGCGACCCTCCGGGATCGTGACGGCGCACCACCCCGCGTCCGGCCCCCTTTCGGACGTGGAGGCCCGCCGCGCGCACGACCTGCTCCTGCTGGAGCTGCGCCACCGCGGGCTCCCCTTCCGCCCCGCCTACGCCCACCCGGTGGCCGTCTCGGCCGCGGGGCACGGCGAGCCCGGCTTCGCCGTGCTCGGCGAGGTCCGCGACCTGCTGGTGGAGCTGGGCGGCGCCTTCGGCCAGCACGCGGTGGTGTGGATCGACGCCCGCGGCCGCGTCTCGCTGGTGTGCGCCCACGACGGCTTCGCCGGCTGCGCGGCCGGCGAGGCGATCGAGGCGCCGGAGGCGGCGTCCTGAGCCCGGAACCTTCCCCATGCTCGTGAAGAACCGCATGAGCCGCGGCGCCGTCGCGGTCTCGCCCGGCGACACGCTGGCGCACGCCCTCCGCCTGGCGCGCGAGCACCGGGTGCGCCACCTCCCGGTGGTGGAGGGCGGGGCGCTGGCCGGCATCGTCTCCGACCGCGACCTCCGCACCGCCACCCCCTCGCCGCTGGCGGCGGACG